>CAZSQE010000299.1:0-3563 GCA_964608905.1 uncultured bacterium
GTCGGCGGCGCCGGCGAGCGGCAGGTGGATGCGGAACGTGGCGCCCGCGCCGGGGGCGGAGACGACCTCGATGTCGCCGCCGCACTGCTGCACGATGCCGTAGATGGTCGAGAGCCCCAGGCCGGTGCCGCGGCCGCGGTCCTTGGTCGTGTAGAACGGCTCGAAGATGTGCTGCAGGGTCGCGGCGTCCATGCCGGTGCCCGTGTCGGTGACGGTCAGCGTCGCGCTCGGGCCGGGGCAGGTGGGGCGGCAGCGCGCCCCCGTCCCGCCGCAGTCGTGGTGGCCGGTCTCGATGACGAGCTCCCCGCCGTGCGGCATGGCGTCGCGCGCGTTCACGACCAGGTTGGCGAGCACCTGCCCGATCTGCCCCGGGTCCACGCGCACGCGACCGATGTTGCGGCCCAGCCGCGTCTCGAGCCGGATGGTCTCGCCGATGAGCCGCTGCAGCATCTTCGCCATGTCGGCCACGATCGTGTTCAGGTCCATGACGTGCGGCTGCACCGGCTGCCGGCGGCTGAAGGCCAGCAGCTGGCCGATCAGGTCCGCTGCCCGGCGCGCCGCCTTGTGCACCTCCTCCACGTCGTGCCGCGCCTCGGGGGTCAGGCCGTCGCGCTTCAGCGCCATCTCGCTGAAGCCCTGGATGACGGTGAGCAGGTTGTTGAAGTCGTGCGACACGCCGCCGGCGAGCCGGCCGAGCGCCTCCATCTTCTGCGCGTGGTGGAGCTGGCGCTCGAGCTGGCGGTGCGCGGTCAGGTCCATGTAGACGCCGACGATGCCCTGCACCGAGCCGTCGGGGCCGGGGATGGACGCGGTCGAGAGGCTCAGCTCCAGCCGCGCGCCGTCGCGCCGCACGCGCTGCACCTCCACGTCCACGAGCGGGTCGCCGGCCAGCGCCCGCCCGGCGAGGTCGTACGAGCCGCGCCGCTCCTCCGGCGGGATGTAGGGCGGCTGGACCTGCCCGACGATCTCCGCCGCGGTCCAGCCGAAGAGCCGCTCGGCCGCCGGGTTCCACACGATGGTGCGGCGCTCGTGGTCGAGCACGACGATGGCCACGGGCGAGGCGGTGATCACCGCCCGCAGGGTCTCGTAGCTGCGGCGGGCCTCGGCCGCGGTGCGCTCGAGTTCGCGCTGGCGCTCCTGCAGGCTCCTCGCCGTGAGGTCGAAGGACTGGCCGAGGTCGTTCATCTCGCCGACTCCGGCCATGCCCGTGCGCGCGTCCATGTCGCCCGCGCGCAGCCGTCGCGCGGTCTCGACGATCCGGGCCACCGGGTCGAGGACGAAGCGGCGCGCGCCGGTCCACCCGGCGGCCAGGACCACCAGCAGGACGGCGGCGAGCAGGAGCAGCGAGCGCGCCAGGTCCTGGTCGGCGGCGGCGAAGGCCTGCCGCCGGTCGATGCCGAAGATGCCGTACGCGTCGGCGCCGGTGAGCCCGCCGATCGGGCGGACGCTCCAGACCCGCTCCACGCCGTCGATGCCGACGGCGGTGAACGTGGCATCGGGACGCTCCCGCAGGGTCCGCGCGAGGATGGAATCCGGGAGGGTGCGGCCGACCCAGCGCTCCGGTTCCGGGTGCCGGGCCAGCACGGTGCCCCGGTGGTCGAACACGGCGAAGACCGAGGCGGGCGGCAGCGGCAGGTCGGCCGGCAGGGCGCTCAGCCAGCCCAGGCCGATGGCCGCGTAGACCACGGCCCGCGGCCGGCCGTCGGGGCCGGGCACGGGGCGGGCCACGTTCAGGGTCGGCGACCTCGTGATGCGGCCGACCTGGTACTCGCCGACGGCGAACGTGCCGCTCGCGAGCGCGCGCCGGAAGTAGAGCCGGTCGGCCAGGTTCACCGGGCCGCTCGTCGGCAGCGCGCTGGCGAGCAAGCCGCCGTGCAGGCCGATGATCCCCAGGTTCGCGTAGCGCTCGGGATCGCCGTGAGGCGACGGCGGCGAGGGAGCGAGCGTGTCACCGGGGGCGAGCCGATGCTGGCGCAGCAGATCGCGGAGGATGGTCTGGCTGGCGGTCCAGTCGCCCCGCTTCAGCTCCGGCAGGTGGGCGAGCAGGTCGAGCAGGGTGCGCGCATCGCGCACGGCCAGGTCGATGTCGCGGGCCGCCTGCTCGGAGAGCCGCCCCGCCTCGGCGAGCACCTGCCGCTCCGCCGCGCGGCGCTGCTGCAGGTCCTCGTAGACCACGAGTCCGAGCGTGGGCAGGACCGCGAACAGCACGAGGCCCGCCAGTTGCACGCGCAGGGACGAGAAAAGGCGCAGCATGGTCCTCCGTGACCTCGCGGTGACCGGATCTCGGCGCAGGCTAGGCGGTCGCGCGGCGGTTGTCCACCGTCCCGGGCGCGGCGGCGCCCCGGGAGGACGGGCCCCCCGGGCGCGCGGGCCGCCCGCGGCCGTCAGGCCGTCGCCAGGATGGGCAGCCGGCGGACCGGCCGTCCGGTGGCCTTCGCCACGGCGTTCGCGACCGCCGGCGCGATGGGCGGCAGGCCGGGCTCGCCGATGCCGCCGACCGGGTCGCCGCTCGGCACCAGGTGCACCTCGATGACCGGGCTCTGGTCGATGGTGAGCACCGGGTACTCGTCGAAGTTGGCCTGCACGACCCGCCCGCGCTCGATGGTGACCTGCTCGCGCAGCGCGGCGCTCAGGCCGTAGAGGATGCCGCCCTCCATCTGCTGGCGCACCAGGTCGGGGTGCACGACGGTGCCGCAGTCCACGGCGCAGACGACCCGCCGCACGCGCACCGCGCCGCCGTCGCCGACCTCCACCTCGGCCACCTGCGCGACGTAGGACCCGAAGCAGGCGTGCACGGCGATGCCGCGGCTGACGCCGGCCGGCGGGGGCGTGCCCCAGCCGGCCGCCCGCGCGGCCGCGTCGAGCACGGCGAGGTGCCGCGGCTGCTTCGCCAGCAGGGCGCGCCGCAACTCGTAGGGATCGCGGCCCGCGGCGGCGGCGACCTCGTCGAGGAAGCACTCGGTGACGTAGGCGTTCTGCGAGCTGGCGACCGAGCGCCACCAGCCGAGCGGGACGCCGGGGTCCGAGGTGTGCAGGTCCACCTCGAGGTCGGGGATGGCGTAGGGCAGGTTCTCGGCGCCGTCGGTCGAGCTCCAGTCGCGCCGGCCCTTCTCGACGTAGCCCAGGTAGGTGGCGATGCCGGGCGCGACGATGCGGTGCGTCCAGGCGACCGGCATCCCGTCGGCGTCCAGTCCGGCGCGCAGCACGTTGTAGGTGGCGGGGCGGTAGAAGTCGTGACGCAGGTCGTCGTCGCGCGTCCACACCACCTGCACCGGCGCGCCCACGGTCTTCGACAGCCGCACGGCCTGCACGACGGTGTCGTGCTGGTGCCGCCGGCCGAAGCCGCCGCCGGCCTGGGTCATGTGCACGGTGACCGACTCCGGCGGCAGGCCCGCCGCCCCGGCGGCCGCCGCCCAGGCGCCGCTGCCGCTCTGCGTCGGCACCCACACCTCGCAGCGGCCGTCCCGCACCTGCGCGGTGCAGTTCATCGGCTCCATCGGCGCGTGCGCGAGGTAGGGCACCTCGTAGACCGCCTCGAGCGTGCGCGCGGCGCCGTCCAGCGC
>CAZSQE010000300.1:0-3558 GCA_964608905.1 uncultured bacterium
GTGGTGGGGCGGGCGGCGGGAAGATCGGCGCTCGCGGAAGCCCCGGAGGCGTCGTGAGTTCCGGTGGCGGGTGCATTGGTGCCTGATGGGGCCGCACCTGCCAACCCGGGGCCGGGCGGGGAGACGCTCCAGCTGCCCGAGCTGTTGAGTTCGCTTTCTGGTTGACGCCACACCGCCATCCGGGGCAAAGTTGGCCCCGTATGAAGACGGAACGTCAACAAGCACTGGGCGCCTACCAAGCCTTCCTGAATGCGCACGCGGTCTTCAAGCTCGAGGATCTCACGGCCGTTGCGGGGGGCCGGGATCCCAGGCAAAGGGCGCGTGAGCGCGTGAAGTACTACGTCGAGACCGGCCGCGTTCGCCGACTCGCTCGAGAGTTGTACGCGGTGGTGCCCGCGGGCACCAAGCCGGAGACGTTCGCGCCAGACCCGTTCCTAGTGGGCGCCGCGCTGCGCGCCGACGCCGTGTTCAGTCACCACAGCGCGCTCGAACTGCTCGGGGCCGCGCACAGCGATTGGAACGTGTGCACGGCCTACACGGGCGAGCGCCCCGCCAGCGTGCGGTGGGGATCGCACACGGCGCGGATGCTCGCAGCCCCGGCCCGGGCTCTGGGCGACCGTTGGCGCTCGCTGGGAGTGCGCGATGTGCTGCGCCTGGGGAAGACGCTGCGCACGACCGGGCCGGAGCGCACCCTGGTCGAGGGCTTCCGGCAGCCGCGCTGGGTCGGTGGGTTGGCGGAGCTGGTCGAGTCGGCGGGTGGCTTCGCGTCGCTCGATCTGGATCTCCTTCGCAAGCTGCTGACGGCTTACGACCAGCGCTCGCTCTGGGCGGCGGTCGGCTGGTTCCTCGAGCGCCACGCCAAGGCGTTCTACGCCACCCCAAGCGTGCTGGAGGAGTTCGCGAAGCACCGCCCGAAGGCGAAGCAATACCTGCCACGTGGCATGCGCGGCGGGGTGTTCGTGCCCCGATGGAATCTGATGCTGCCCCCGCAACTCGCGCGTGGAGGCGGGGCCGATGAACCTGTCGGGTGAGGTTCTGGCGCGGCTGGAGACGGGGACCGGATTCCGGGCAGCGACGCTGGAGAAGGTGCTGCGGCTGGGGACCATCGCAGGCGAGATCACCGCGCATCCGTTCCTGGGATCGCGACTGCTGCTGAAGGGCGGCACTGCGATCCAGCTGGGGCTGGGCGCGCCGCTGCGACTGTCGGTGGACCTGGATTACAACTACGTCGGTCAACTCGAGCGCGAGGCGATGCTGCGTGAGCGCCCGGAGGTTGAGGACGCTCTGCAACGCGTGACGAGGGCGGGAGGGTATCAGGTCACGCGTTCCCCCGATGAGCACGCCGGGCGGAAGTTGTACCTCGGGTTCCGGTCCCATGCGGGCTCGCTCGAACGGATCGAGTTGGACATCAACTACCAGATGAGGCAGCCGATCGGTCCGCCGGTCGAACGTGCACTCTGGCAGCCCGGCCAGGCGCCGCGCGCCATGATTCACAGCGTGGGGGATGAGGAACTCTGGGCAGGCAAGATCGCGGCACTGCTGGACCGCACGATGCCCCGGGATCTCTTCGACGTCGCGCACCTGGGCGAACGTTCGCCTGTCGGAGCGATTCCGCGAGCACCCAGCGTTGAAGTGGAAGGCCCTCAACGCCAGCCAGCATCACGAAAGGCGAGGTCGTGGGAATCGAGTCGAGGGCGATTGATGCCAGTGATTCGGGTGCAGTGCGGCGGTCAGGTCCGCCTGGGGGCGTGGGTTCCGGGAAGTCTGACCGATGATTTCCGGACATTCTGACCACTTCGGACGCCGCGCTCCGGTGGTCGACGGTTGTGAGATGGCGAGTATGATACGACGCGCCGCGCAGCTCGACCGGCCGCCCGCGCTCGCGGACTTCACGAGGTTCTTCTCGGAGTTCTCCCTGGACTTCGCCGACGAGACGCTCAAGCGGCACAGGCTCGTGGCGACACTCGACAAGCGCCAGGCGCTCTGGGAATTGGCCGAGGCGGCGTAGGGCGACTGCCGCTGGCGGAGCCGCTCTCGAACCCGGGGGCGGCTTCGCGCCCCCCGCGTTCGGCGTGCCGCCGACACGCGGAGGGGTGCCGCCGACGCGCGGAGGGGTGTCGCCGACGCGCGGAGGGGTGCCGCCGGCCCGTTCGCGACCCGGGTCCCCCGCCGCGCATGCCGCCCGGCGGGGTGGGGCAGGGCGCCCGGTCGGCCGTGTCTCCTGACCCCATCCCCGGCAGGCCCTGGCTCTACCGCCGGAGCCGGGCGTTCCTTCGCCCCGCACCACCTTGCCGCGTAACACTTTGCGCCGCAGTGAAATCGTCGATGCCTTGGCACGGGAGTCGCAGTACCGTCCATGGGACCTACCATGCACCCAGCCTCGACACCCCGCGTCGCACACGCCCCCCGGATGGAACCCGCCCGCCGGAAGGGTCTCGCACGCCCCGCGGCCGGCTCCGCGCCGCGCCGGGCGTGGGCCACGCCCTTGCCCCGCGCCGCGCTCCTTGCCGCGCTCGCGGTCGCGCTCCTCCTCGCCGCCGCCGCGCCCGCCTCGGCGATCACGTTCTACTCGTCGGCGAGCGCCACGGACCCCACCATCCTCGAGGACTGGTGGTCGAGCCCGGACGGCACGGGCACCCACCCGGCCGACTTCGCCAGCGGCGACATGTTCGTCGTCCAGGGCGGCCATGCGCTTTCCACGGCCGGTAGCTGGACCATCTCCGGCGAGGGTTCGGCGCTCTGGATCCAGCCCGGCGCGGTGCTGACCGTCGGCGACGGCGCCATGCACCGCCTCGAGCTGACGGGCTCGACGTTCCAGCTCGACGACGGCGCCACCTACGTGCACGACAGCGCCGCGCCGTGGGACAGCACGTGCTTCAAGCCGGGCGTGACGCGGCAGTTCGACGCCGCCAGCACGGTCGTGCTCCGCGCGGTGCCGCTGCGTCCGGACGCCGACGTCGCCTGGGGCAACCTCACCGTGGACCTGGCGGCGGACCCGGGCGGCGACTGGAGCTGGGAAGGCCATCTCACCCGTGTGAACGGCGACCTGACGGTCACGAGCACGGGCGGCCGCGCGATGCGGCTGGCCTCGGCGGACACGGCCACGCTCATCCTCCGCGGCGACCTCGCGATCGGCGGCGGCGAGTTGGACCTGGGCGGCGATTCGAGCGTCGTGACGGTGTACCTGTCGGGCGACTTCACCATCACCTCGGGCACGTTCGGCTCCTCCGGCACGGGCGTCCACAAGGTCGTCTTCTTCGGCGGCGCGGCGCCCCGCACCTTCACGCACTCGGGCGGCGCCCTCGCCATCGGCAACCTGGACTGGGGCGTGGACACCGAGACCCTCGTCCTCGCCAGCGCCTTCACGCTCCCCGCGCCGCGCGCCTTCACGGTGGCCTCGAGCGGCACGCTGGCCCTGGGCGCCGCGTTCGCCAACGCGGGCACGCTGCAGGTCAACGGCACGCTCCGGCTGGAGGGGGGCGGCGCGGTCGGCGCCGCGCCGAGCTACGGGGCGCGCGGCCGGCTCGCCTACGCGGGGGGCAGCGTGACGCTGTGCCC
>CAZSQE010000301.1:0-3558 GCA_964608905.1 uncultured bacterium
AGGTGGGAAGGAGGACGGCGAGCGACAGCGACAGCAGACCGGCGACCAGACTGCCACGGGTGGGTGCCATGCGCCGATGATAGCCACCCCGCCGCCGGGACGCGAGGCCGGGTCGGGGCGCCGCCGCCGGCCCTGCCCGCGGCCCGCGCCGCTGCGGTATGCTGCGGGGCATGAGGCCGCGCCCGTGAGCCCCGCCGAGACGTCCGCGTCGCGCGCCGCCCGCCGCGTCGCGCCGGAGTGGCTCCTCTTCGCCATGGTCGCGGTCGTCCTCGTCCGACAGCTCCTGCTGCCGCCCATCGTCGGCCTGGCCGACAACGGGGACTTCGTGCGCGTGCTCGAGCCGCTCGGCCTGCAGCACGCGGCCACCGAGTGGGGCGAGCGCTACTGGGGCTGGCTGGACAAGACCTACGTGCCCGGGCCGCGCCTGGCGGTGGACCTCGAGTCCTCGCAGCTGCTCCTGAGCCGCGCCGCGCAGGGGCTGGCCGGGCTCTTCCGCCGCGACGGCGTGGTGGACATCCGCGTGCAGGGGGCGCTGCACCTCGCGCTCTACCTGCTGGGCCTCGCCCTCGTCCTGCGGGCGGCCCGCACCTTCCGCGGCCCGGCCCGCGCCGTGCTGGGCCTGGCCGTGCTCGTCGCCACCGACGTGGCCTACGTCGCGCCCCTCAACTCGTTCTACGCGGAGGCCGCGACCCTCGTCTTCCTGGCCCTCACGCTCGGCTTCGCGCTGGTCGCCCTGCGCGAGGACGGGGCGCGGACCTGGGCCCTGCCCGGCTACCTCGCCGCCGCCGCCCTGTTCGTCGCCGCCAAGCCGCAGAACTACCCGCTCGCGCTACCGCTCGCCGTCGTGCCGCTGGCCCTGCTGCCCCGCCTGCGCCGGCGCACCACCCGCGCCCTGGCGGTGCTCGCGGCCCTGCTGGTCGTGGTGATGGCCTACGACATGCACTCCCGGCTGCCGTGGTCGCAGACCATCCGCAACCGCTGGAACGACGTCTTCTTCACCATCCTCCCCGACTCGCCCGACCCGCGCGCCGACCTCGCCGCCTTCGGCCTCGAGCCGGAGCTGGCGCGCTTCGCCGGCGCGCCGGCCTTCGCCGACTCGATCCCCATCGAGGCGGTCACCGCCCGCTACGGCTTCGGCGACGTGCTGCGCTTCTACGCGCGCCGTCCGGCGCGGCTGGCGCGCACCGCCGCCGTGTGCGCCGAGAGCGCCTTCGTCTGGCGCGACCCCCGCCTCGGCAACTTCACGCGCGACGCGGGCCGCCCGGCGGGCGCGATGGCCCACCAGTTCTCCGCCTGGAGCCGCCTCGAGGCCCTGGTCATGCCCCGCTCGCTCCCCTTCATCGCCCTCTTCCTGGCGGCCGTGTTCGGGGTCTCGCTGCGCGAGGCGTTCCAGCGCCGCGTGGCCACGGCGGGAGGGGGCACGGCGCTCCTCTGCGCGGCCCTGGCGCTGGCGGCGGGCATGGAGTTCGGGATCTGCGTGGTGGGCGACGGCTACTACGACATCGTCAAGCACCTGTACCTGTTCCAGCTGCTCTTCGACGCCTGCCTGTTCGCCGCCCTGGGCTGGCTCGCCGGCCTGGCGGCCGGCGGCCTGCGGAGGCTGTGAGGCCGCGGCCCCCGGCGTCCCGCCGGGGGCCGCGACGCGCCGGCCGGACCGCTCACCACTCGCGGAAGACGCTCACCGAGGCCCCGCGCACGTTGTAGAAGGGGGTCTCGCCGTAGTCGAGGCGCGCGTTCAGGCCCCAGTGCGCGCCGAACCACTGCTGGTAGCCGAGGTTGAAGCCGCTGCCGTGGTAGTCCACCAGCGCCTGGCCCGGGCCGACGACGAGGTAGGAGACGTCGCCCGCGTCGTAGCCGACGCCGATGCTCATGCGCCGCCAGACGACGTAGCTGACGCCCACGCCGCCGGACAGCGAGCGCGTGTCGCCCGGCTGGCCCCAGTCGCAGCGGCCCTGCGCGCTCAGCACCCAGTGCGGCAGGTAGCGCGCCAGGCCCAGGCCGACGCCGTCGGAGCGGTTCTCGCCCTTGCTCTGGATGCGGGTGTAGCCCAGCGTCGTCACCACCCCGGCCAGCGGCCGGCTCACCGCCGCGTCGAACCGGTAACGGTGGGCGATGTAGTCGCCCGTGCCCGAGGAGATGCCCAGCGTGGCGCTGGTCTTGCCGAACCAGTGCGCGTAGGAGAGGCCGCCGTCCAGGCTCTCGTCGCCGAAGCGCGCCGAGCGGCCCGCCTCGAAGCGCCAGGCCCAGCGGTCCTCGCGCCACAGCCCGAAGCGGGCGAACTGCCCGTCGGCGTCCCCGTAGCCGTTCGTGTGGTGGCCCCAGGCCGCCCCGGCCTCGAGCGAGCGGGTGAGGGGCGGCACGTCGGCCGCCGCCGCCGGCCACGCGGCCAGCAGCACCGCCAGCAGGACGGCCGTCGCCGCGGCGGCGCGCGTCGCGCCCCCGTTGCGGTTGCCGTTGCCGCCGTCGTCGCGCCGGCGCCGCGCCCACGCCCGGTCCTCGAGCCGCATCGGGTGGTGCCAGCTCACGCCCCAGGAGTAGAACGAGACGAACACCAGCACGTTCACCGTCAGCCCGAAGACGAAGAAGACGAGCGGCATGGCCAGCAGCGACAGGTGGTGGATGACGTAGGCGTGCACCGCGTACTGCAGCGGCACGAGCACCAGCATGTGCAGCATGGTCAGCACGGTGAGCAGCGCCTTGCGGCCCACCCCGAAGTCGAGCACGTAGTACGTGAAGCCCAGCACGACCGGCACCAGCGCGATGAGCATGAGCTGGGCGATGAGCATGCCGTGGACGTAACCCGCCCCGTCGTAGGGGAAGGCCCGCGGCCACAGGGCGAAGAAGATCTGCGCGCCGGCCTGGAAGAAGGCCAGCAGGCGCAGCACGTAGCGCAGCGGGAGGACCCCCGGCGGGACGGCGTACGAGCCGAAGCTCAGTGCCAGGGTGAGGAGCAGCCCCCACCACCACTGCGCGCTCGCCGGCAGCCCCGAGGCGAAGCTCATGAACGGCACGTCGAACTCGAGCAGGCCGTAGAAGTCGTAACGGACCAGCGAGACCATGCCGGGGATGTCCAGCAGCCCGCGCCAGTACTCGAGCAGGACGGCCCAGGCGCGCGCCACCGGCCCGAGCAGCATCAGGCAGGCGAGGAACAGCGCCAGCGCCAGCAGCGCCGCCGGCACCAGCCGCTCGCGCTGCACCGGGGAGGTCCGCAGCGCCCGGTGCTCCGGGATGTCGCCGCCGCCCCAGCCGCGCCGCCGCATGCGGAGGACCTCCTGCCGGGTCGCGGCGTCGGTCCAGGGCAGTTCGGCGTCCAGCATCAGGTTCCGTGCGGTGGCCATGTCACGCCTTCCCTTCCGGCAGCACCAGGCCGCCGCCGTGCGCCCAGACCGTGCCGTGCACCGCGCTGCCCGCCTCGACCTCGAGGCAGCGCGCGGTGAGGGTCGTGGGGCGGTCGGGCGCGCCCAGCGCCACCGCGGTGCCGACGCGCGCGTCGCGCTCCGCCACCACCGGCCCGCCCGCGCGGCAGCCGGCCCCGATCTCGAGGTCGCGCCCCGACAC
>CAZSQE010000302.1:0-3557 GCA_964608905.1 uncultured bacterium
GTCCGCGCGGTCGCTCACCCAGGCGGTGCGCGGCGAGCCGTCCACCGCGGCCGCGGCGCCCTCCGCGGCCCGCCGGGCCGACGAGGCGGTGGCCACCACGGGGGGCGGCGCGGCCCCCGGCGGCGGCAGCGGCGTCAGCTCGAGCTGGTCGAGCCAGACCGTGCCGCTGCCGCCCGAGCCGGCCGTGATGGCGAACTCCAGCGCCGCGACCCGGCGCAGCTCGCCGCCGCCGGCCGGCCCCCAGGCGAACTCCACCTGCCGGCGGCGGATGGTCACCGTCCGCCACTCGGGCGGGAAGGCGAAGTCGCGCTGGTTGCGCCACCACACGTTGGCGCCGGTCGAGTCGAGCAGCTTGAACTCGAGGTTCTGCGGGGCGCAGTCGCCGCGCACGCGGAAGGTGAAGCGGTAGTTGGCCGGCAGCTCGAGGTCCAGCGCGCGGCGCAGCACGGCGTAGCCGCCGCCCTTGACGAAGCGGAAGTCCACCCGCAGCGCGTTGCCGGTCTCGCCCGGCTCGGCCGTCAGTCGCATCTCGACGCCGTCGGCGGGCTGCGCGGTCCAGCCCGCGGCCGTCTCGAAGCCGTCCACCAGGACGGGCTCGCCCGCCGGCTGTCCCGCGGCCACGGCCGGCAGCGCCAGCGCCGCGGCCAGCACCATCCACCCGATCAGGTATCTCATCCCTTGACGCTCCCCATCATGACGCCCCGGATGTAGGCGCGCTGCAGCGCGACGAACAGGATCACCACCGGGAGCACGGTCAGGACCGAGCCGGCCATCATCAGCTCGGTGTCCTGCACGTGCTCGCCCGAGAGGCTCGCCAGCGCCACCGGCAGCGTGTACTTCGCCTCGTCGCTCAGCACGATCAACGGCCACATGAAGTCGTTCCAGGCCGAGAGGAACACGAACACCGCCAGCGTCACCAGGATCGGACGGATCACCGGCAGGACGATGGTCCAGAAGATGCGGTACTCCCCCGCCCCGTCGACGCGGGCGGCGTCGAGCAGGTCGTCGGGGATCGAGAGCGCGTACTGGCGGATCATGAAGATGCCGAAGATGCCGGCCATGAACGGCACCACCACGCCGGCCATCGTGTTCACCAGCCCCATGGACTTGAGCATGAGGAAGAGCGGCAGCATCCCCACCTGGCCGGGGATGACCAGCGCCGCCAGCAGCACCTGGAAGACCCGCTCGCGGCCGCGGAAGCGCAGCTTGGCGAAGGCGTAGCCGGCCATCGAGTTCACCAGCAGCGAGATGACCGTGGCCGCGACCGCCACCAGCGCGCTGTTGAGGAAGTAGCGCGCCAGGTCGAGGCGCGTGAACAGCTCGACGTAGTTGCCCAGCGTCGGCCGCGCCGGCAGCAGGCGGGGCGGGAAGCTGTTGGCCTCGCCCGGCGACATGAAGGAGGCCGCCACCATCCACAGCAGCGGCGCCAGCGTCGCCGCCGCCAGCGCGATCAGCGCGGCGTGCAGGAGGAGGGCGGGGACCACGTCGCGGCGCTTCACCGGCGCTCCCGCTGCAGGCGCATCTGGATCACCGTGGCGAGCAGCATGATGACGAACAGCAGGAAGGCGATGGCCGCGCCCATGCCCATCCGCCACCAGCGGAAGCCCTCCTCGTACATCAGCATCACCACGGTCCGGGTCGCCCCCATCGGCCCGCCCTGGGTCATGACGTAGGGCTCGGCGAAGAGCTGGAAGTTCCCGATCATGGTCATGACGCCGACGAACAGGAAGGTCGGCCCGAGGCTCGGCAGGGTGACGTGGCGGAAGCGTGCCCAGCCGCCGGCGCCGTCGAGGTGGGCCGCCTCGTAGAGCTCCTCGGGGATGCTCTGCAGCCCGGCGATGAAGATGAGCATGTTGTAGCCGAAGTTCTTCCACACCGACATGAGGACGATGGCCGGCATGGCCCAGTGCGGGTCGCCCAGCCAGTCCACCTTCGGCAGGCCCAGCAGGCCGAGGCCCCAGTTCAGCAGGCCGTAGTCGGGGTGGTACAGGTAGCGCCAGACGATGGCCACCGCCACCAGCGTCGTCACCACCGGCATGAAGAAGACCGAGCGGAAGAAGCCGGGGAAGCGCGCCAGCTTCGAGGTCACCAGCAGCGCCGCCACCAGCGAGGCCGCCACCGAGAGCGGCCCGCCCACCAGCACGAAGAACAGGGTGTTGCCCAGCGCCTTCCAGAGGTCGTGGCTGCGCAGCGCCTGCAGGTAGTTGGCCAGCCCCATGAAGCGCGCCGTGTCCGGGCGCCCGATGGCGTACACGTCGAAGTCGGTGAAGGAGAGCAGCAGCCCACCCAGCACCGGCACGAAGAAGAACACGCCGATGAGCGCCAGCGCCGGGGCGACGAACGCCCAGCCGGCGCGGTGCTGGCGGACCTCGACCGCGCCCCTCACGGCGCGGTCCCCGCGGCGCGCGCCCGCTCGCGCCCCACCAGCCAGCGGCGCTTCTCGAGGATGCGGTCCACCTCGCGGTCGAGCAACGCCAGCGTCGAGTCCGGCCGCGCGCCGCCCAGCACCATCGCCTCGACGGCGTACTGCAGCCTGAGCGAGATGTTCTCCCACTCGGGCACGCGCGGCGTGGAGACCGCCCGCTGGAGCTGGACGGCGAAGGCCCGCGTCGTGGGCTCGTTGGTGATCGAGGTGTCGCGCCAGGCCTCGATCCGCGCCGGGAAGTCGCCGGTGAGCCGGGCGAAGCGGACCTGCTGCTCGGGACGCGACAGGAACTCGACCAGCTTCCAGGCGGCGTCCTGGTGGCGCGAGGCGCGGAACAGCACCAGGCTCGAGCCGCCGGCGGTGGACAGGCCCCGCGCCGGCCCGCCCGGGCCGGGCAGCGGCGCCGTGCCCCAGGCGCCCTGCATCGCCGGCGAGAGCCGGCGGCGGAACTCGCCCACGTCCCACGGCCCGCTGATGTACATGCCGAAGGTGCCGCGCTCGAACTCCTGGTAGCGGTTGGCGATCGAGGCGCCGGCCACGTTGGGGGCCAGGCCGCGACGGAAGATCTCGAGATAGAAGTCGGCCGCGAGCCGGTAGGCGGAGTCCGAGAAGGCGCCGCGCGTGCCGTCGTCCTTCAGCAGCGGCGAGCCGGCCTGCATCCCGAAGACGATCCAGGGCGTGTACTCGTTCGTCGGCAGGAAGATGGCGAACTTGTCCGGCCCGGTGACGCGCTGGAGGGCCTCCATCGAGCGCAGCCAGCCGTCCCAGTCGCCGGGGATCGAGTCGTAGCCCGCCCGGCGCATCAGGTCGCGGCGGTAGAAGAGCACCCGCGTGTCCACGTACCACGGCACGCCGTAGACGACGCCGTCGATGACGTTCGTGTCCCAGATGCCGGCGAAGTAGCCCTCCGGCCGCACCACGCTCGAGGCGGCGATGCGGCGGTCGAGCGGCTCGATGGCGCGCAGGGCGGTGAACTCGGCGATCCAGGTGTTGCCGAGCTGCGCCAGGTCGGGGCTCGAGCGGCCGACGTGGGCGGTGAGCAGCTTCTCGTGCGCCGCGCCCCAGGGGATCTGCTGGACGACGACGCGCACGCCCGGGTTCTCGCGCTCGAAGTCGCGCACCAGCTCCTGCA
>CAZSQE010000303.1:0-3549 GCA_964608905.1 uncultured bacterium
ACCGAATGGCGGGACCACCCGCTTCCCGAACTTACACAAGACTCTTGACGCTACCGGGCTTCGATGGTCCCCGGACGGCCGTCCGGGGCTGCTTCCGACAGGTTACCGGTACAGGCCCTTGACCTGGCCCCAGCTCGAGGACTTGGCCGGCGTGGCGCCCGGGCCCTCGAACTCGATGTTCTCCCAGCGGACGTTCATGTCGCAGAACTGGCCGCCGTTCCAGTTGGGCGCCTGCACGTAGCCGCCGGCGTACGCCGGGTACAGTTCGCCCCAGATACCGTGCGGCTCGGCCGGGTTGCCCTGGTCGAAGTTGAGCTTGCCGCTGCTGAAGCCGACGCCCTGGTAGTACAGCTGGTACTCGATCGTCGCCGGGTTCGGGGCGGTCGGGAGCGGCGGGTCGGTCTCGAGCAGGTCGTTCGGGGTGTAGGTGATCTGCATCCAGATCGCCTCGCCCGGGGCGTAGCGCAGCCCGTAGGCGGCCGTGAAGCTGTAGAACGGGAGCCGACCGCCGAAGCAGGCGATCTCGCCGTTGGCATTGATCATGAACCGGCCATCCACGTCACCCGACCACCACGGCGACAGGCGCAGACCGGCCTCGCCGAAGGGGCTGTTGAGCTTGACCACGGCCGCGAAGCGGTAGTGGCTGCAGTTCTCGAAGGCCGCCTTGGTGATCCCGTCCTCCGAGAAGGACCAGTTGTGCAGGTTCGTCCCGGTGCAGCCGTCGATCACGTCATGGATCGAGATGAGGCCCGGGTAGTTGTTGACGAACGACAGCTCCGAGTCGGGGCAGTCGTTGAAGATCCGCGTGGCGACGACCGCGCTGTTCGGTGCCGGCGTGTAGCCCGGGCAGGTGTACTCGTCCGCCACGGCGAGGCCGGCGGCCAGCAGGCCGAGCGCCATCACGGCGGCGAAAGCCAGACCGGAGTAGTTGTTCCGCTTCATGGGGTGGGGTCCTCCTTCCAAGGGTGTGGGACGTGATACGAGCGGAAACTCGTGATGCGGTGCTCCTGGCTCGCGCAGGTCGCGGCGGTCGGCCTCGGGGGGTGGCTCGCTCGCGCGTTCTGCGCGGGAGACCGTCGCGACCACGGCACTCCCATTATACGACCTCGCGCGCTGCGGTCACATTCATTCCCGAGGACGATTCGCGTTCCTGCCCGCGTGTAAACGTTTACATAGGGGGCAACGGGCTGTCAACGGAAATCGATCCGGCAGCCTCGAGCGGGACCGTTCGCTGCGCCATTTCCCCCAGCGTGACGCCCGCGCGGCGCGCTCCGGCCGGGCGCCCTCGGGCCGCCGCCTGCCGTCGGTGGGGCAGGCGCCCGCGGACGTCCGCGCGCCCCAGCCGGCAGCACGGTGCGCGACACGGGCTTGGGCCGGTGC
The DNA here is from genome assembly GCA_964608905.1 of uncultured bacterium. Taxonomy (GTDB): domain Bacteria; phylum Eisenbacteria; class RBG-16-71-46; order RBG-16-71-46; family RBG-16-71-46; genus JANXPZ01. The sequence goes on from CAZSQE010000303.1 coordinate 1,381, forward strand.
GCGGCGGGATGTAGTCTGCCGGCTCCCGGCCCGCCGGTCCCCGGGGGGTACCGGCGGCGAGGTCCGGGGCGCCGGGGAAGCCGAGGGGAGGAGCCAGGATCGTGATCACGTGCGCGGGGGGCAGCTTCCGGCTGGACGGCCGTCCCCACTTCGTCTACTCGGGCGAGATCCACTACTTCCGCCTGCGGCCGCGGGAGTGGCCGCTGCACCTGCGCGCCGCGCGCGCGGCCGGACTCAACACGGTCAGCTCCTACGTGCCGTGGCTCTGGCACGAGCCGCGCGAAGGCACGTTCGACTTCACCGGCCGCACCCACCCGCAGCGGGACCTGGTGCGCTACCTCGGCCTGGTGCACGAGCACGGCCTGCACTTCCTCGCCCGGGTCGGCCCGGTGTCGAACGCCGAGCTGGTGAACGAGGGCGTGCCCGGCTGGCTGCTGGCGGGGCACCCCGAGGTCTCGGTGCAGGGGCGCGACCTGACGAACCTGCCGCACACCACGCTGCTCGCCTACCACCACCCGGTCTTCCAGGAGCACGTCGGCCGCTGGTACGACGCGGTGCTGCCGGTGGTGGCGCGGCACGCCCACCCGCGCGGGCCCGTCGTCCTCGTCCAGCTCGACAACGAGATCGGCATGGTGCACTGGCTGCAGAAGGCGGCCGACCACGGCGAGGGCACGCAGCGCCGCTACCGCGAGTTCCTGCGGGCCCGCTACGGCGGCGACCTGGCCCGGCTCAACGCCGCGCACGGCGGCGCCTGGCGGGACTTCGCCGAGGTGACGCAGCCGGCCGACGGCGACGACCGGCAGGAGCCGCGCCTGCTGCGCGACTGGATGGCGTTCTACCAGCGCTACTACGCCGACTACTTCGGCACGCTGCACGAGCGCTACCGCGCGCACGGGCTCCGGCTGCCGGTGCTGGCGAACATCCCGCAGTTCTACGACTTCGACGTGCGCGGCCGGGGCGTCTACGCCCCCATGACCTCGATGATGTTCCGCGACTTCCCGGCGGTGGTCCCCGGGGTGCTGCTGGGCGGCGCCTACCAGATGCGCCGGCTCGACTACGAGAACTTCCACGACGTCGCCGTCACCACCGAGGTGGTGCGCATGATCGGCGGCCCCGACGTGCCCGCCGCCTGCGCCGAGCTGCAGACCGGCATCATGCGCGACCGGCCGCGGCTGTACCCGCAGGACGTCGAGCTGAACCTCAAGACCTCCGCCGCGCACGGGCTGGACATCCTGAACGCCTACATGTTCTCGGGCGGGCGCAACGAGGAGGGCATGGGCGCCTTCGGCGCCTACCACGAGTGGCAGGCGGCGGTGGCGCCCGACGGCCGCCGCCGCGAGCACTACGACGCGCTGCGCGACTTCGGCCGCCAGGTGCGCTCCTTCGGGCCGCGGCTGGCCGCCACGCGCAAGCAGGCGGACGTCGCCTTCGGCTTCTACGCGCCCTACTGGACCACCGAGTACCTGACCGGCCCGGCGATCGAGGCGCTCGAGTGGAAGAAGACGAACCTGTTCTACGACGGGCTGGCGCGCCTGATGCAGCTCGCGCACCTCAACACCGCCTACCTCGACCTCGAGGCGACGACCGCGGCCGAGCTGGCGCGGCGGCCGGCGCTGGTGGTGTTCTCGCTCGAGGCCATGGACGAGGCGACCCAGCGCAAGCTGGCCGACTACGTGCGCGGCGGCGGCCGGCTGCTGCTCAACCCCGGCCTGCCGGTGCGGGGCGCGGGCCGCGAGGCCTGCACGCTGCTCGCCGACTTCCTCGGCGTGCGGGCCGGCGGCACGGCGGGCGGCAACGCCCGCTACCGCGTCGGGGCGCAGGAGGCGCTGGCGCAGGGCGGCGTCACCTGGTTCGAGGCGACCGACGCCGCGGTCGTGGCCGTCACGCCGGAGGGCCGGCCCTGCGGCCTCGACGTGCGCCGCGGCGACGGGCAGGCGCTCGTGCTCGGCTTCGGCCTCAACCACATGTTCGACTACCAGGTCGGCCTGGTGCGGGACTTCCTCGCCCGCCTCGGCGTGCGCCCGGCGGTCGAGACCGAGGCCGACCTGCAGGTGGTCCTGCGCGCGGGGGACGGCTACGGGTTCCTGTTCGTGGCCAACTACCACGACCGGCCGCGCGCCGGCCGCGTGCGCCTGGCGCTGCCGGGCGAGCGGCGGACGAGCGCCCTGC
>CAZSQE010000304.1:0-3538 GCA_964608905.1 uncultured bacterium
CATAATCCCCCCTGGCGGAGACGCCGTATCCCTCGGAGCCGCGAGCGCACGCCCGTTCCGGCTTCATCGAGAGCGGGAGTCGAATCATGCACAAGGCGAGCGCGGTGTTCCTGTCGTACCTCGCCGTCCTCTGCATGCTCTGTGGAGCCACGACCTCCAGAGCGCAGGCGCCGGAGAACCCGGTCGTCGGCATCACCGTGTCGAGCAGCGTGGTCCTCGTCGCCACCGCGGGCGGCGATGTCTATGCCTGGAATGGCGCCAACTGGGCGCACTGGCCGAACGTCTTCGGCGGCGATCCGCCGCCGGGGGGCGAGGTCGTCGGCATCACGATGTCGGCCAGCGTGGTCCTCGTCGCGACCGCGAACGGCGACGTCCATGCCTGGAACGGCGCCGACTGGGAGCGCTGGCCCAATGCCTTCGGTGGTGGTCCGGCTCCGGGCAACGAGGTCGTCGACATCACGATGTCGGCCAGCGTCGTGCTTCTGGTGACGGCGAATGGCGATGTCTATGCTTGGGGCGGCGCCGACTGGGAGCACTGGCCCAACGTCTTCGAGACACCCACGTCCGCGCAAGCCGCGACCATGGGCCAACTCAAGGCGAAGTACGCCACGCCCAGAGGAGACAAGTAGCCAGTCGCCGTGACGCCCCGGGGTGCCGGTGGGGGCGGGGGCGCGAGGTCGAGGAGCGTGCGTCCCCCGCCATTCCTCCCCCGCTTCCTCTCCGCTATGCTGCGCGCATGCAGGAAGCCATCACCGCGCTGTACACGCGCGCGTTCGGGCGCGCGCCGGCGCGGGTCGTCCGGCTGGCGGCGGACGGCTCGCAGCGGCTCTACTACCGGCTGACCGGCGACACGTTCGGCCCGGTCATCGGCGCCTTCGGGCCCGACCTGGACGAGAACCGCGCCTTCCTCTCCTTCTCGCGCTCGTTCCGCGGCGCGGGGCTGCCGGTGCCGGAGATCTACGCGGCCGACGAGCCGCGGCGCATCTGGCTCGAGGAGGATCTCGGCGACACCACGCTCTTCGGCGCGCTCTCCGCCGCCCGCGCCGACGGACCCACGCCGGGCGCGGGTACCCCGGGCGCCTTCCCCCCGGCGGTCGAGGCGGCCTACGCACTCGTGCTCGAGGTCCTGCCGCGCTTCCAGGTGGAGGGCGCGCGGGTGGTGGACTTCTCTGTCGCCTACCCGCGCGCGGCGTTCGACGAGCAGTCGATGCTGTGGGACCTCAACTATTTCAAGTACCACTTCCTCAAGCTGGCGCACGTGCCGTTCAACGAGCAGCGCCTCGAGGACGACTTCCACCGGCTCATCGCCCACCTGCTCGGCGCCGACACGGGCTACTTCCTCTACCGCGACTTCCAGTCGCGCAACATCCTGCTGCGCGACGGCGCGCCGTGGTTCGTGGACTACCAGGGCGGCCGGCGCGGCGCGGCGCAGTACGACGTGGCCTCGCTGCTCTACGACGCCAAGGCCGACATCCCCGACGACGCGCGGGAGCGCCTGCTCGAGGGCTACCTCGACGCGTTCGGGCGCTTGTCGGGCGCGCCGCGCGAGCGCTTCCTCGCGACCTACCGCGGCCACGTGCTCGTCCGCATCATGCAGGCGATGGGCGCCTACGGGTACCGCGGTTTCTTCGAGCGCAAGGTGCGCTTCCTCGAGAGCGTGCCGTTCGCGGCGCGCAACGTGGCGGGCCTGCTGGCCGCGGGGCTGCCGGTCGAACTGCCCGAGCTGGAGGCGGTGTTCCGGCACGTCGTGGACGAGTGGGCGGACCGCGCGAGCCCGATCGAGGCGCCGCGCGGGCTGAGCGTGCACGTCGCCAGTTTCAGCTACCGCGACGGCTGGCCGCCGGACGAGTCGGGCCACGGCGGCGGCCACGTCTTCGACTGCCGCTGGCTGCCCAACCCGGGCCGGCTCCAGGAGTTGGCGGGCTGCACGGGCCGCGACGCGCCCATCGTGCGCTTCCTCGGAGCCATCCCCGAGACGGAGCTGTTCTGGGGGCACGTCCGCTCGCTGGTGGAGGCGCACATCGCCAACTTCCGCGAGCGCAACTTCTCCGACCTGAGCGTGGCCTTCGGCTGCACCGGCGGCCAGCACCGCTCGGTCTACTTCGCCGAGCGCCTGGCCCGCCACCTGCGCGAGCGCCACCCGGACGTGACCGTGCACCTGCGGCACGCGGCGAGCGGGCGCTGGGCGCTGCGCGAGCCGGGAGCCGCTCCCGCGACGAAGGACGCCCCGTGGAAGGGATGATCTTCGCCGCCGGCCGCGGCACGCGGCTCGGCGCGCTGGGCGAGTCCACGCCCAAGGCGCTGCTCGAGGTCGGCGGCCGCAGCATGCTCGAGCACGCGGTGGGCGCCGTGGCGGCGGCCGGGGCCAAGCGCGTGGTGGTGAACGTGCACCACCACGCCGGGCTCGTCGAGCGCTTCGTCGAGGAGCACGACTTCGGCCTCGAGGTGGCGCTGAGCCCCGAGCCGGAGCGGCCGCTCGAGACGGGCGGCGGCCTGCTGCACGCGCGCGGGTTCTTCCGCGCGGGCGAGAGCATCCTGATGCATAACGTGGACGTGCTCACCGACTTCCCGCTGCGCGACCTCGTCGCGCGACAGGAGGCGGGCACGGCGCTGGCGACCCTCGCCATGCAGGAGCGCGACACGGCGCGGCAGTTGCTGTTCGACGAGGCGGGCCTGTTCGGGCGCGAGGACCGCCGCGACGGCTCGCGGCGCGAGGTCCGGCCGCCGCGCGGCGCGGTGCGCGCGCTGGCCTTCAGCGGCATCCACGCCTGCTCGCCCGCGCTGCCGGGGCTCATCACCGAGCGCGGCGTGTTCGGCATCATGGACGCCTACCTGCGCCTGGCCGGCGAGGGACACGCGATCGCGCCGTGGGTGCCGCCGCGGGGGCGCTGGCTCGAGATCGGCAGCCTCGAGCGGCTCGAGGCGGCGCGGGCGCTGCTGGAGCGCGGCCCGAACGGTTGAGTCCGCGAGCGCGGGTCGGCCGACCCGACGAGACGCGCTCGCCCTCGCGGCGACGGGCCATCGCGAGCCGCGGCCGCGCCGGCTCCCCGCCTCCTACGAGCCCATCTTCTCCCGCACGCTGCGGATCTTGTCGGCCCCCGTCTGGTCGCGGTCGGTGCGCGTGCCCACCTGCATCGTGGTGGTGACGCGCGGCGCACCCAGCTCGTGCAGCCGCTCGTGGCACCGCTTCAGCGCCGCGAAGACGACGTCCCACTCGCCCTCGACGTTCGTGCCGTTCGCGTGCAGCTGCGGCTCGAGCCCGGCCTCGCCGAGGATGCGCTCGCACTCCGCCACGTAGCGCGAGAGCGACAGCCCCACGCCCAGCGGCACGATGGTGATGCCGGCCAGCACTTTCACAGGTCCCTCCCGTCGCTTCGCGGGCGTCGTGGCCCGCAGCTAGTCGAGGTAGTGGAACGGCCGCCCGCGCCGGTAGTGCGCGAGCTGCCGATCGTAACGCTCCGCCTCCCCCGTCTCCCCTGCCGCCCGCGCCAGCTCGACCGCGCGCTCGCCCGCGCGCACGGCCGCCGGGAAGCGCCCG
>CAZSQE010000305.1:0-3522 GCA_964608905.1 uncultured bacterium
GTCGTGGACCGGGTGGGGCTGGGCGACCGAGTCGGTCCTCGCCGGACTCATGGCGAAATGGCCCCCGCGTGGTCAGCCGTTCGGTGGTACGCTCTTGACTCACCATCCGGAGGTGGACCATGCGTATCGGACTGACCGTGCCGGTTGTCGCGATGCTGCTCGCCTGGGGTGTGACGGACGCCGGGGCACAGCAGTGGGTCAGGAATGCGGCCTGTGACTCGGTGCTGATCGAGGGGGTCCTCTACCCGCGGGTGTCGTTTGAGATTCAGAACTGTGCGACTTGGGGGTCAGGCGAGCACGTGTTGGCCTGCCCGCTCGCTTCGACGGGCCCCGAAGATACCTGCTGGATCGTGAGTGCGGCCGGTCCAGAGAAGTGGGACGCACAGATGGCCACAGACGGGTCGGGTGTCATCTGGTGGCGATATGATGATGCTCCGACTCTGCTTCCTGGCGAGTCCCTCAGTGGATTCCAGCTCGTGCTGACCGCAGGCCACTCGTGTTGCTTCGAGTTCTCCTTCTGGAACGTCTTCGGAGAGCCCCTGGCCTATGAGACTGTCTGCTTCGAATGCGACCGTGCGGTTCCCGTCATCGGTCGAACCTGGGGAGCTGTGAAGACGCTCTACCGATGACGGCGTAGCGCCGCCGACCCGCACGGCGGGAAGACCGCCCGGCAGAGCCTGCCGTCGGTCCTCGGGGGCTCCGTGCTCCATTGGACCCGCGCCGCCCGCCCGTCGTAACCTGCCGGGAATGACCCGACCCACCCGAGCCTCCCGTTCGACGCGGACGACGCGCACGCTCCGGCCCGTGCCGGCGGTGGGGACGAACGTGCCCCGCCGCGAGGGCGCCGACAAGGTCACCGGGCGCGCTCTCTACGTGGACGACCTGAGCCTGCCCGGGATGCTCCACGGGCGCACCGTGCGCTCGACCGTGCCGCGCGGCATCGTCAAGCGCATCGAGTTCGACCCGGCCTTCGACTGGAACGGCGTGGTCATCGCCGACCACAAGGACGTCCCCGGCGCGAACGTCGTGACCCACATCACCGAGGACCAGCCGCTGCTCGTCGAGCGCGAGATCCGCCACGCCGAGGAGGCCATCCTGCTGGTCGCGCACCGCGACCCCGAGCGGGCCGAGGCCGCCCGGCGGGCAGTGCGGGTCGAGGTGGAGCCGCTCGAGCCGGTGCTGAGCATCGAGCAGGCGCTCGAGGCGCGGGTGAAGATCCTGGGCAAGGACAACATCCTCAAGGAGTACAACATCGCCCGCGGCGACGCGGCCGCGGCCCTGGCCGAAGCCGAGGTCGTGGTCGAGGGCGAGTACCTCTGCGGGCACCAGGAGCAGCTCTACATCGAGAACAACGGCGTCATCGCCGAGCGCGTGGACGGCGGGATCGTGCTGCGCGGCTCGATGCAGTGCCCCTACTACGTGCACCACGCGCTGCAGCGCATGCTCGGGCTGCCGCCGGAGAAGGTGCGCGTGATCCAGACGGTCACCGGCGGCGGCTTCGGCGGCAAGGAGGACTACCCGTCCGTGATCGGCGGGCACGCGGCGCTGCTGGCGTGGAAGAGCGGGCGGCCGGTCAAGATCGTCTACGACCGGCTCGAGGACATCGCCGCCACCACCAAGCGCCACCCGGCGCGGGTGCGCATCCGCACCGGCCACCGCCGCGACGGCACGCTGGTGGCGACCGACGTGGACGTGGTCATGGACGGCGGCGCCTACCAGACGATGACGCCGGTGGTGCTCTCGCGCGGCGCGCTGCACGCCGGCGGCGCCTACCGCTGCCCCAACGTGCGCATCCGCGCGCGGGCGGTGGCGACGAACACGCCGCCCAGCGGCGCGTTCCGCGGCTTCGGCGTGCCGCAGACCGTCTACGCCATCGAGAGCCACATGGACCGCGTGGCCGCCGAGCTGAAGCTGGACCCGCTGGCGCTGCGGCGGCGCAACGCCGTGGTCGTGGGCGACGTCACGCCGACCGGGCAGGTGCTGCGCGAGAGCGTGAGCGCCGTCGCGGTGCTCGAGCGCACGGCCGAGCGCGCGGGCTGGGCGGCCAAGCGGCGCCGCTACGCGCGGGAGAACGCCGCGGCGGCGCGGGCGGAGCGAGCCGGGAACTTCCCGGCCGACGGCCGGCGGCTGCGGCGCGGCATCGGGCTGGCGCTGGGCTGGCACGGCGCGGGCTTCACCGGCAGCGGCGAGGTGCGCATCCAGTCGGTGGCCGCGCTCGAGCTCTCGCCCGAGGGGCGGCCGCGCGTGCTGGCCGCCAGCTGCGAGCTGGGCCAGGGCGCCATCACCGTGTTCGCCCAGATGGTGGCCGAGCGCCTCGGCGTGCCGGCGGAGCTGGTCGAGGTGCAGGCCCCGGACACGGCGAAGGTGCCGAACAGCGGCCCGACCGTGGCCTCGCGCACGACCATGATCGTGGGCGGGCTGCTCGAGCGCTGCGCCACCGGCATGCGCGAGCGGCTCGAGCTGTTCGCCGAGCGGGCGATCCGCGACGGCGCCGACTTCCAGCGCGTGGCGAAGCGCTTCCTGAAGGCCCGCGGGCCGCTGCGCGTCGAGCGCCGCTACGAGCGGCCGCCCGGGCTGGAATGGAACGACCAGACCTACCAGGGCGACGCCTACCCCTGCTTCTCGTACGCCGCCACCGCGGTCGAGGTCGAGACCGACCTCGACACCGGCGAGGTCCGCGTGACCAACGTCACGACCGCGCAGGAGATCGGCCGGGCCATCCACCCGGTGCAGTGCGTCGGCCAGATCGAGGGCGGCACGCTGCAGGCCCTGGGCTACGCGCTGCTCGAGGAGGTGCGCTGGAAGGACGGGCGCGTCTGGAACGCGCAGCTCACGAACTACATCATCCCCACCGCCGTGGACGCGCCGCCGTTCGACGTCACGCTGGTCGAGAACCCGTTCCCGGGCGGGCCCTACGGCGCCAAGGGGCTGGGCGAGCTGCCCATGGACGTGCCGGCCGCCGCGGTCGTCGAGGCGGTGGCGCACGCCACCGGCGCGCGGGTCGCGACCATCCCGGTGACGCCGGAGCGGCTGCTGCGCGCGCTGGCGGGGGAGGAGACGCGATGAGCCCCCTGCTCACCCTGAGCGTCACCGTCAACGGCCGGAAGCGGCGCGTGCGCGTGCCGCCGATGAAGCGCCTGCTCGACGTGCTGCGCGAGGACTGCGGCCTGACCGGCACCAAGGAGGGCTGCGGCGAGGGCGAGTGCGGCGCCTGCACCGTGCTGCTGGACGGGGTACCGGTGAACTCCTGCCTGGTGCCGGCGGCGCAGGCCGGGGGCGCGCGCATCGTCACCGTCGAGGGCCTGGCCAAGGGCCCGGCGCTGTCGCTGCTGCAGCGCGCGTTCGTCGAGCGCGGCGGCACGCAGTGCGGCATGTGCACGCCCGGCTTCCTCGTCACCTCGCACGCGCTGCTGGCGCGGACGAAGGGCCGCGTGCCGTCCGCGGCCGAGGTGCGCACGGCGCTGGCCGGCAACCTGTGCCGCTGCACCGGCTACCAGCGGATCGTGGACGCGGTGCGGGAGG
>CAZSQE010000306.1:0-3515 GCA_964608905.1 uncultured bacterium
GCCCCCCACGGGGGCGCCAGCAGGCAGAGCGCGAGCAAGACCAGGACGGGAACGGAGCGCGACGGTCGCTGCCGGATCATGACGGCCTCCCCGGCCCGGGCGCGGTGGCGGCCGGGCGCTGTTGGCGTGGGAGCCTCAATGTATCCGCGCGCGGCCGCAGGCCGCAACGGGGACTTTGGAGAGGAGCGTCCCCGCCGCCCGGCGCGGTCAGCGCGCGACGACGAGCCGCCGGGTGAACACCGTCTCGCCGAGCCGGGCCCGGACGAGGTAGATGCCCCGCGCGAGGCGCGCGCCGTTGTCGTCGCAGAGGTCGAAGGCGAGGTCCACCAGGCCGGAGGCGAAGTCCGACTGCGCCAGCCGGCGCACCCGGCGCCCGGCCACGTCGAAGATGTCCACCTGCACCGGCGCGGCCGCCGGCAGGGCGAGGCGGAAGCTGGTCAACTCGCGGGCGGGATTGGGCCGCGGCGCCGAGAACGCGAGGGTGAGCGCCGCCGGCTGCCCGGAGATCTCGGGGATGCGCCCGGAGATGACGTTCGACATCTCCGACCAGTTGCCCGAGGCGTCCGCCGCCTTGATGGCGAAGTAGTAGGTCACCCCCGCCTCGAGACCGGAGACGGTGCAGACCTCGCCCGTGCCGGACGGGCCGGGCACGGGCAACCCCGTCACCGCCGGGCAGCGGGCGAAGCCGTCGGCGGTGATGAGTCCGCGCGAGCAGCGCAGGTCGTACGCGGCGGCGCGGCCGGAGTGGCCGTCCCCTCCCGGGGCGGTCCATTCGACGACGATCTCCGCGGCGTGGATCCGGGCTGCTGCTGTGAGGGTGACGAGTACGGCAAGGGCCGTCGTGGCCAGGGTGCGTGCGCAGTGCAAAGAGTTCTCCGTATCCTTGGAAGTCCGTCCGGGCGACCGTGCCCGGGGGCCTGGGAACCGGAAGCCTTCTCCGATGTGTCGAGGACGGCCGAATGCGGGGCCGAAGATCGTGCCGGGTGAGGCGCCTCCCGGTCGGACGCGCTTACCCCGGTCGTCGGACTCCGCTACAGCTATGAGCGTCGGGCCCGGAAGATACTGTCCCGAAGCCCGACGCTGCAGTCCCGCGGCATTGATAAACCACCATGGGGGACGAGTTCCAGAGAAAAGTGCTCGCGGATGTCAGAGAAAAGACAATCGTTGCCTGCGCCGACGGACGGGCTGCGTCGCGGGCGCGACGGGGTGCGTCGCGCCGCCGGCGCGGGGCGGTCCGGGTCGCGCGCGTCACCCTGTCGCGGCGACTCGCGACAGGCGGGTCAGGGCGACCCGCCGTCGAGCACGACGAGGCGGCGGCTGGCCGTCACGCCGCCGAGGCGCGCGCGCACGAGGTAGACGCCGGGTCGCACGCGCCTCCCCGCGGTGTCGCGCCGGTCCCAGGCGAGCAGGGTCGTGCCCGCCACGCGCGTCCCGCTGGTTAGCGCTCGCACACGACGGCCCGTGGCATCGAACACGCCCACCTCGACCTCGCCGGCGAGCGCCGACGTCACCGCGAGGCGCACGTCCCCGCGCGCCGGATTGGGCGCCGGGGCCGCGAGCGCGAGGCCGCCGGGCGAGGCGGCCCCGACGCCCGGCAGGGGGCGGTCCGCCTGGTCGAAGACGATCTGCACCGGCGGCAGGCCGGTGGCGATGGGGCCGGCCAGCGGCTCGTCCCCACCCACGGACCAGGCCCGCAGGCCGGGGGCCTCGAAGCTGCTGTTGCACGCCCACAGCTCGCCGCGGTCGTTCAGGGCGACGTCGGCGAGGCTGTAGCCGCCCGGGGCGTACAGGGTGCCGAGCCTCGCGCCCGCCTCCGGGTCCCAGGCGACGAGGCTGGTGTTGAACGAGGCGTCGCTCACGACGGCGTAGCAGTGCTCCGCGTCGTAGGCCACCACGGCGGCGACGTCGCCGCCCAGCGCGGCCTCGGTGATGGCGTAGCCGGGGCAGGTGATGGCCGCCGGGGTACCCGCGCGCAGCGTGGCTCCGCCCTGCGCCCAGCCCGGGACCACGATCTCGGCGATGCCGCCGTCCAGCTCGCCCCAGCGCCCGACGCAGCCGATGAAGAGGCGCGTGGCCGCGCCCGGCCCGGCGCCGTCCAGCCGGGCGAAGCCCGTGCTGGGGTTCATCCCCGGCAGGCGGACGACCTGCATGCCGGCGGCGGACGGGTCGGCGTCGTAGACCGTGTCGGCGCGCATGTCCACCACCACGACCAGCCCGGTGTCGGCCGGGACGAAGTTGGTGAGCCGCTCGAGCGCGACGAAGAGCAGGTCCCCGACCACGGCCATGCGCGCGGCCTCGGGGTTGCCGTCGGCGTCGGCCCAGGCGGCGAGGGAGACGGTCCCGGTGGCAGTACCCGTGCCCGGGTCCACCACGAGCAGGTCGGGGGAGCCGAGGCGCGACACGTAGGCCTTCGACGGCGAGGCGAAGGCGATGTCCTGCGGGTTGGTGCCGCTGCCGACGGAGAACTGCCGCACGGTGGCGTAGCCGTTCGCCGGGTCCACGACCTGGACGTTGTCGTAGCCGAGCCGGTTCACGACGTAGAGCAGCCCGTCGTACCAGCGCGCGAACGCGTCGGGCGAGACCACGGCCACGTCGGCGGTCACCGACCGCGTCGCCAGGTCCAGCACGCTCAGCGTGCCGGTGACGTAGTCGGTGGTGAGCACGAAGCCCTTCGTCGCGGTCGCGCGGGCCGGGTGCGCGTGCAGGGCGGACCCGGCCAGGAGCAGCAGGACGAGCGGCAGCAGCCGCGGCGCGCGGCGGCGCGGCCTCACGGCGCCCTCCGCTCGGACAGGTCGCGCCAGGTGCAGGCGGCGTACACGCTGCGCCCGGGCAGCGGGAAGCCGCCCACGTCGGCCGCGCGGTCGTCGCCGAGGTTGCGGCCCTCGAGCGTGAGGCGCAGCGGCAGCGCCAGCGGCGTCACCGAGAGCGACGCGCCCACCAGCGTGCGCGCCGGCACGCTCTGCAGGTTGTAGGGGTCGAGCACGTTGTCGCCGATGCCCTGCAGCTCGGCCGCGGCGCGCAGTCCGAAGGGTCGCCCCGGGCGCCACTCGAGCCGCGCCGTGCCCTGGCGCGTGGGCCGCCCGGGCAGCCGCTTGCCGACGTAGAACTCCGGCAGGGGGCCGAGGTTGATGGCCGACTGCCACGACCAGGCGGCCGAGAGCAGCAGGCGGCCGGGCAGTTCGAGGCGCGCCGTCCACTCCTCGCCGCGGATGAGGGCCCGGCCGAAGTTGCGCGCCCGGACCGTGTTCGCCGAGTTGCGCACGAAGACGACCAGGTCGCGGGCGTCGGACCGGTAGCGCGCGTACTCGAGCGCGCCCTCGTGCCCGCGCCAGCGGCCGCGCCAGGCCAGGCCGGCGTCGCGGTTCTCGGCGCTCTCGGGCACCAGCTGCGGGTTGCCGGTCACGCTGGCCTGGTCGCCGAACAGCTCGACGAACTCGGGCGCCCGCGCCGCCCGCGCCCAGTTGGCGCGCGCCTCGAGCCCCCCGGCGAGCCCGAGGCGCACGCCGAGCTGGACT
>CAZSQE010000307.1:0-3511 GCA_964608905.1 uncultured bacterium
CACGACGATGCTGTGGAAGGGGTTGCGGACCACCGGGCCCAGCCCGGCGTCCTTCGCCGCCTGCCGCGCCGCCGGGGTGAGCCGGTCGAAGTTGAGCGCGTAGCGGGCCAGCGGCCCGGTCATGTACGACTTGACCGCGCCCGGGTGGCCCTCGACCGGCGCGCGCCGCGCGCCCTGCAGCGCCATCGAGTGCTGCGCGTGCTCCTCGACGAAGTGCCGCTCGAACTCGATCGGCGGGATGCTCAGCCCCGCGCTCGAGACGATGTTCCCCTCGTTGTACGGGTACTCGTCCGGGTGCGAGACGCTGACGAACTCGTAGTCGCGCTCGAAGTCGGGGAAGTCGAAGCCCTTCACCCACGCCAGCATCGCCAGCGCCTGCTCGCGCGCCTGCTCGAGCGGCGCGACCAGCGTGCGCAGCTCGCGCTTCGTCGGCACGCGGTAGAAGCCGCCGACGCGCACGTTGACGGGGTGGATCTCGCGGCCGCCCAGCAGCGCGACGATGGCGTTGCCGGTCTTCTTGAGCGCCAGGCCGTTCGTCACCGGGCCGGCGTGGTCGGCGGCCATGTGGATGGCGCTCTCGTAGCCGAGGAAGTCGGGCGCGTGCAGCATGACCACGTGCAGGGTGTGGCTCTCGATCCACTCGCCGCAGTAGAGCAGGCGGCGCAGCTCGCGCAGCATGCCGCCCACCGTCACGCCGCAGGCCATCTCCATGGCGTGCACGCTGCTCATCTGGTAGGCCACCGGGCAGATGCCGCAGATGCGCGCGGTGATGTCGGGGGCCTCGGTGAAGCGGCGCCCGCGCAGGAACGCCTCGAACAGGCGCGGCGGCTCGAAGATGCGGAACTTCACGTCCGCCACCTTCCCGTTGCGCACGCGCACCTCCAGCCCGCCCTCGCCCTCGACGCGGGCCAGCATCGCCACCTTGATGTTCCGGGTCTTGCGCTCAGTCATGGCTCTCGCTCGCGTCGCGCTCGTGCTGCTCGCTGGCCTTGCGGAAGGCCTCGGACCCGCCGGTGAAGCCGCGGAAGAGGCGCATCAGGTCCTCGTGGCTGTGGCCGTGGCCCTCGAGCACGGCGCTCAGGGACCGGGTGTTGGCGCTGCCGCGGATGGGGCCGAAGCAGCCGTAGCAGCCGCGGCCGTAGGCGGGGCACAGCGCGCCGCAGCCGCTGCGGGTGACCGGACCGAGGCAGGCCTCGCCCTTCGCCACCGTCAGGCAGACGACGCCGCGCCGCTTGCAGTCCATGCACACCGCGTGGCTGGGCAGGAACGGGCGCCGGCCGCCGACGAAGGCCAGCACCACCTCGAGCAGCTGGTGCTTGTCCACCGGGCAGCCCTGCAGCTCGTAGTCCACCTTGACGTGATGCGCGATGGGCGTGGAGGTCTGCAGGGTGTGGATCCAGTCGGGGTTGGCGTAGACCAGCGGCACCCACTGGGCCACCTCGGCGAAGTTGCGCAGCGCCTGGATGCCGCCGGCGGTGGCGCAGGCGCCGATGGTGACGAGCACCTTCGAGACCCGGCGCACGGCGTGGATGCGCTCGGCGTCGTGCGGCGTGGTGATCGAGCCCTCGACCAGGGTGAGGTCGTAGGGCCCCTTGATCACCGCGCGCGAGGCCTCGGGGAAGTTGGCGATCTCGACCGCGCCGGCGACCGCCAGCAGCTCGTCCTCGCAGTCGAGAAGGCTGAGCTGGCAGCCGTCGCACGAGGCGAACTTGATGACGGCGAGCCGGGGCTTGCGGGGGGCGGCCACGTCACACCTCCCGCACGGGCAGCAGCGCGGCCACCCGGTCGTAGCGGAACACCGGCCCGTCCTTGCACACGAACAGCGGGCCGAACTGGCAGTGGCCGCAGAAGCCGACGCCGCACTTCATGTTCCGCTCCATCGAGACCCAGGCCTGCGTGGGCGCCAGCTCGCGCCGCTCCAGCTCGCGCAGGGTGTAGTGCATCATGATCTCGGGCCCGCAGATGAAGGCGATGGTGTTGGCGGGCTCGACGCGGGCGTGGGGGATGAGCGTGGTCACCACGCCGACGCGGCCGCGCCAGCTCGGGCCGGCGCGGTCCACCGACACCTCGACGCTGACGTCGAAGCGGCCGCGCCAGGTCTCGATGTCCTTCTGGAACAGCACGTCCTCGGGCGTGCGGGCGCCGAACAGCAGGCAGACGTGGCCGAACCGCTCGCGGTGGGCGAGCAGGTGGTGCACCACCGGGCGCAGCGGCGCCAGGCCGATGCCGCCCGCCACCAGCAGCACGTCGTGCCCCTTGGCCAGGCCGACCGGCCAGGGCACGCCGAACGGCCCGCGCAGGCCGATCTCGTCGCCGCGCTTGAGGCCCTGCAGCAGCTTGGTCACGCGGCCGACGGCGCGCACGGTGTGCGTCACCTGCCGCGTCTCCGCCGGGTCGCCGCTCATCGAGATGGCGGCCTCGCCGACGCCCGGCAGGTAGAGCATGTTGAACTGGCCCGGCTCGAAGCGGTAGCGCGCGCCCGCCTCCACCGGGGCCAGCACCATGGTGAAGGTGTCGTGCGTCTCGGGCCGGGTCCGCACGATGCGGTAGCGCTCCGGCCGCATCGGGTCGGCGCCGCCGGCGGCGAAGGTCCCGGCCGTCACGGGCTCACTCATGTTCGCCGTCGTGGACGCCGTAGAGGTCCATGAGCTGCATGCTCATCGCCTCCATGCGGCGGACGAGGACCTGGGCGACGCGCTCGATGAGCGCGTGCCCCAGCTCGTGGTCGCGGCCGCACAGCTCGCGCAGCTTCTTCCCGTCGATCTTGAGCGCGCGGCTGGCGGTCACGGCGTGGATGTCGAAGCGCAGCACGTGCGGCGGGATGAGCCACGACCAGCCGATCACGTCGTCGGTCGAGACGGTCTGCAGGACCAGCGGGCCGCGCCCGGTCGCGTGGGTCTCGAGGGCGATGCGCCCCTGGCGCACGACCCAGAACCACTCGGCCGGCTCGCCCTCGCGCCCGAGGAACTGCCCCGCCTCGTAGGCGGCGGCCTCGGCGCAGGAGGCGATCTGCTGGATCTGCCCGGGCTTCAGCCCCTTGAACAGCGGCAACGCCGCCAGGACGCTCTCATGAGTCTCCACGTGACGCCTCCTTCGCGCGCCCGCTCGACCGCAGCGCGCGGGCCTCCTCGGTGATGTCGATCCCGGCCGGGCACCAGGTGATGCAGCGGCCGCAGCCCACGCAGCCCGAGGTGCCGAACTGCTCGTGCCACGAGCCGAGCTTGTGGGTGAGCCACTGGCGGTAGCGCGCGCCGATGGACGAGCGCACGTTGCCGCCGTGGATGTAGGTGAAGTCCACGGAGAAGCAGGAATCCCAGCGGCGCACGCGCGTGGCGTGGCCCGCCGCCAGGTCGGTGAAGTCCTCGGTCGTGACGCAGAAGCAGGTGGGGCAGACCGAGGTGCAGCTGCCGCAGGCGAGGCAGCGCTCGGCCACCTCGGCCCAGCGCGGGCTCTCGAGGCTCGCCGCCAGCAGCTCGGGCAGGCCCCGGGTGTCGAGCGTGCGCCCCATCGC
>CAZSQE010000308.1:0-3499 GCA_964608905.1 uncultured bacterium
GCGCCGCGCCAGCCCGCGTGGGCCGCGGCCACGGCGCCGGGGGCGCGGTAGAGCAGGGCCATGCAATCGGCCGTGGCGATGGCGAGGGCGAGGCCCGCCCTGCGAATGAGCAGCACGTCGCAGTCGGGGACGTGACCGGGGTGCGCGGCGTGACGGAGCGTGGCGCCGTGCACCTGGCCGGCGGTGACGAGGGCGGTGGGGTCGAGGTGGAGGCAGTCGAGCAGGCGCCGGCGGTTCTCGCGGACGTCGTCCGCGGGGCCGGCGGTGGAGGGACCGAGGTCGAGGCCTTCGCGGGGCGCCGCGCTGACGCCGCCGCGGCGGCTGCTGAAGGCGAACACGCACGTCGGGTCGGTGTCCACGGGACGCCAGTGCGGCACGGCGGCGGCGGAGTCGAACGTCCAGTCCACGGGGACGCACGCTAGTGAAGTCCCCGCACGAGCGTCAAGGCGCGCAGCGCCGAAGGGAGATCGCGGGATGAGCGCGTTCAAGCGGTGGACCGTGTTGACGACCATGGCGGTGGCGGGGCTGGGAGCGTGGGTGGCCGGCGCCCAGGTGGCGCCACCCGGGTCCGCCTCGCCCCCGAGCGCGCCGGCGACGGCGCCGCCCCCGGCGGTCGCCACCGTGGGCGGGCGGCGCATCACGCAGGCCGAGTTCGAGCAGCGCGCGGCGCAGGGGCTGGCCGAGTACCGGGCCCGCAACGCCACCGACCTGCCGGCGGAGATCGTGCCCATCGCGCGCCGGCAGATGCTCGAGAGCCTCATCCGTCGCGACCTGCTCGTGCTCGAGGCGCGGCGCCGGGGGCTGCAGGGCGACCTCCGGGAGGGCGAGGCCCAGCTGCGCCGCGACCCGTTCTTCCAGGTGAACGGCCGTTTCGACGAGTCGCGCTTCGATCTGGCGCGCCGGCAGAGCCCCGAGGCGTTCGACGCCGCGCTGCGCTCGATCCGCGAGCAGCTGGCCGCCCGCGACCTGATGGACCGCCTGCAGGACGAGAAGGGGCCCGCCGAGGCCGCCGTCCGGGCGCGGGCCGCCCGGGCCATGAGCCGCGCCACGCTGGACTACCTCGCCCTGCGCTACGCCGACTTCGACGGCGACATCGCCGAGCCGCGCGAGAGCGAGATCCGCGCCCACTACGACGCCCACCGCGCCGACTTCCAGCGGCCGCGGCGCGCCAGCCTCTCCGTCGTGTTCGTGGACCAGCCCGCCCTGCCCGAGTCCGCGGCCGCCGTGCCGGCCACGCTGGCCCGCTGGACCGAGCGCATGAAGGCGACCGCCGACAGCATCCTCGCCGCCGTGCGCGGCGGGCGGTCCCTCGAGGAGGCCTGCGTCTCCCAGGGCGTGCCGCGGCCGAACCAGGTCGTCGTCCCCGGGAACCTCCCCGGCTACTGGCAGGGGAGCGCCGCCCAGGAGGCGGCCGTCTTCGCCGCCGCGCCCGGCGTGACGCTGCCGGAGCCGGTGCCGGCACAGCGCGGCTGGCTGCTGGTGCGGGTGGACGAGGTGCGGGAGGCGCACACCGCGCCGCTGGCCGAGGTGGCGACGGAGGTCCGCACGCGGCTGCGCGCGGAGCGGCGCCGCACGGCGGCGGACGCCGGCCTGCAGGAGATCTACGCCGCGCGGCGCGACAGCCTGCGGCTCACCGCCTACCGGGTGCGCTACGCCGCCGTGGACACGACGGCGGTGCGCGCCGGCGAGCCGCGTCCCGCCGAGCTCGAGCGCTACCACCGCGCCCACCTCGCCGACTATTCGGCCTTCGACAGCCGGGGCCTCGGCGTCACGTCGCGGCCCCTCGCCGAGGTGCGCGACGAGGTGCGGGCGCGATGGCTCAACGAGCGGCGGTTCGCCCTGGCGCGCGAAGCCGCGGAGCGGCTCTGGTCCGTCTGGTCGCGGGGTCGCCGCGACGCGGGCCTGGAGCGCCGCCTGGGCATGCGCGACGTGGGCCCGGCCGTGCCCGGGCTGCCGGCCGACACCGGCCGGGTAGGGGCCATGCTCGGCGACTCGCTCTCGGCGCGCGCGCTGGCCCGGGGCCCCGCCCTGGCCCGCGGGCCGGCCGGCTGGTTCGTCTACCACGTCTACGAGAGCGTGCCGGACCACGTCCCGAGCTTCGCCCAGGCCCGGGAGCGGCTGGTGGAGCACCGTACGCGGCTGCGCCACGAGGAGGAGCAGGCCGGCGCGAAGCGCCTGTTCGAGGAGTCGCCGCAGCGCTTCACCGGCGGGGAGCTGGTCCACTACACCCGGGCCTTCGTGCCGACCGACGACATCCTCACCGTGCGGCTCACCCGGAGCGAGGTCGAGCGCTACCACCGCGAGCGCATCGACCGCTTCTCCGCTCCCGAGCTCGTGCGGGCGAGCCACATCCTGATCAGTCCGACCGACGAGACCCCGGAGGCGGACGCGCGGGCGAGGGCGCGCGCCGACAGCCTGCTCGCGCGGCTGCGGGCGGGAGAGGACTTCGAGCGGACGGCGGCCCTGGTGACCGACGACCCCGCCACGCGCGACAACGGCGGCGACCTCGGGGTGTTCGCGCGGGGCGCCATGCTGCCCGAGGTCGAGCGGGCGGCGTTCGCGATGCGGCCGGGCGATCTGAGCGCCGCCCCGGTGAAGAGCCCGGTCGGCTACCACCTCCTGAAGGCCCGCGAGTACGTGCCGATGGTGGCGCAGCCGCTCGGCCAGATCTACGGCGACGTGGCGGCCTACGCCGCCGAGGAGAAAGCCGACTCGCTGGCGATGCGCCGGGCCGACAGCCTGCTGCGCATGCTGCCCGACGCGAAGGCGGGCCGGGCGGCCGCCGCGAAGCTGGGGCTCGCCACGCTCTCCTACGCGCACGAGCGGGGGGAGCGGGAGAAGTACCCCACCGACATGCAGTCCTACTACCAGCGGCTCGAGACGCTGCGGCCGGGACAGGTGCTGCCGCTGCGCCGCAAGATCGGCGGCATGGGCTACGCGGTCACCTGGGTGGACAGCATCGGGCCCGCGCGGGCGCCGCGCTGGGAGACCAGTCGCGAGCGGGCCCTGGAGGCCTACCGCGCCGAGGCGGGGCAGCGCGCCGCCCTGGCCAAGCGGGCCGAGCTGGACTCGCTCGAGCTGTCCGGCTGGGCCTTCGACAGCCTGGCCGCCGACTTCGGGGGGATGCAGCGCGTCAGCGAGTTCACGCCGGGCTCGCGCCTGCCGGGGCTCGGCGCCAGCGGTCCGCTGGACACCCTCGTCTTCGGACAGGAGGGCGACGACGGCCTGGCCGCCGGGAGCCTCAGCGGGTGGGTCGCGCTGCCGGGCGGGCTGGTGCGCGTGCGTCCCGCGGCCGTGCGTCTCCCGGACGCCACCGCGCTGGCCTCGCGCGTGCAGGCCGATCGGCGCGAGGAGACCGACGCGGCGCTGAACGCCTACTTCGAGGAACTGAAGAAGCGCTTCCCCGTGCGGATCCTGGACCGGCAGCTCCGCCAGACGCTGCTGCCGCAGATGCAGGGCGCCCGCTGACGCCGGGCCCCGGGGCCCGGCGTCAGCGGGC
>CAZSQE010000309.1:0-3494 GCA_964608905.1 uncultured bacterium
GTTCACGCCCGAGTCCCTCCTCGGCTTCCGCGTCGGCACGGACCGCAGGCTGGCCGACTACGGCCAGATCACGGGCTACCTCGAGGGGCTGTCGCGGCGCTCCGACCGCATCGTCGTGGACACGCTGGGCCCGACGACGCTGGGCCGGCCGCTGGTGATGGCGGCCATCTCGAGCGCCGCCAACCTGCGCGAGGCGGCGCGCTGGCGCGAGGTGTCGCGGCGGCTGGCCGACCCGCGCGGCCTCGAGCCGGCGGAGGCCGAGCAGCTCGTCGCCGAGGGCAAGGTCGTCCTGCTCGTCACCTGCGGCATCCACGCCACCGAGATCGGCGCCACCCAGATGGCGCTCGAGTGGGCGTGGGACCTGGCCACGACCGACGACCCCGGCCTGCGGCGGCAGCTCGACGACGTCGTCCTGCTGCTGGTGCCGTCGCTGAACCCCGACGGCACGGACATGGTGGTCGAGTGGTACGGAAAGCACGTGGGCACGCCCTTCGAGGGCGGGCGCATGCCGTGGCTCTACCACCACTACGCCGGGCACGACGACAACCGCGACTGGTTCATGCTGAACCTCGCCGAGACCCGCCTCCTGAACCGGGTGCTGCACCACGGGTGGTTCCCGCAGGTCTACCTCGACGAGCACCAGATGGGCACGACCGCGCCGCGCATCTTCGTGCCGCCCTACGCCGACCCGGTCACGCCGCTGGTCCACCCGCTGCAGTGGCGCCTCACCGACCTGATGGGCACCGACATGGCGTGGCGGCTCGAGCAGGCCGGCAAGAGCGGCGTCATCCACTCCTACATGTTCGACGCCTACTGGCCGGGCGGCACGAAGAACACCGCCTGCCTGAAGAACGTGATCGGGCTGCTGACCGAGGTGGCCTCCTGCCGCGTGGCCAGCCCGCTCTACGTGGACCCGAACGAGCTGGCGGGCGGCGCCAAGGGCCTGCCCGACTACCGCTCGCAGTCCAACTTCCCCAACCCGTGGCCGGGCGGCTGGTGGCGCCTGCGCGACATCGTGGACTACGAGCGGGTGGCCTCGAACAGCCTGCTCGAGACCTGCGCGAACCGCCGCGCCGAGATCCTGCGCGCCGTCTACGAGATGGGCCGCGACGCCGTGGCGCGGGGCGCCGCCGAGGCCCCGCACGCCTACGTGGTCCCGCCGGCGCAGCACGACCCCGCGGCCGCGGGGCAGCTGGTGAGCATCCTGCGCGAGAACGGGCTGGAGGCGCGCCTCGCCGAGAGCGAGCTGGCGGCGCCCGACGGGCGCCGCTTCCCGGCCGGCAGCGTGGTGCTGCCCGCCGCCCAGCCCTACCGCGGCTTCCTGCTCGAGATGATGGAGCGGCAGCGCTACCCCGAGATCCGCCCGAGCCCGGACTCGAAGGACATCCTCAAGCCCTACGACGTCACCGCCTGGACCCTGCCGCTCATGATGGGCGTGGACTGGGCGCGCGTGGACGGGCCGCTCGACGGCCGCCTGGGCGGCGCGCCGGACTCGTCGTGGCCCGGGCCGCCCGCCCCCGCCGGCGACGGCGCCTGCCTCGTCGCGCCCGCGGGCTCCAGCGCCTCGGTGCGGCTGGTGAACCGCCTGCTCGCAGCCGGGGTGAAGGTCGAGCGGGCGCTGGAGGCCTTCGAGGCGCAGGGCCGCCGCTTCGCGCCCGGCGACTGGCTGCTGCCGCCCGCCGCCCTGGCGCGCGCGGGGCGGGGCCCGGCGCCAGGGCTGACCGCGCTGGCGCAGTGGCCCGGGGTGCGGCGCGCGACCGTGGCCGCGCCGCGCATCGGGCTCTACCGCGCCTGGCTCGCCGACATGGACGAGGGCTGGACGCGCTTCGTGCTCGACGACTACGGCTTCCCCTACACGCGCCTCGACAACGCCGCGATGAGGGCGAAGGGGCTGCGCCGGCGCTTCGACGTCGTCGTGCTGCCCAGCCTCGACAAGGACCTGGTCGTGGACGGCCGCCGCAAGCAGGAGGGCCAGGACCGCTGGTTCGAGCCGCTGCCTCCCCCCTACGACGGCGGCATCGGCAGGGACGGCGCGGCGAACCTGAAGGCGTTCGTCGAGGAGGGGGGCACGCTGGTGTGCCTGTCGGCCTCCGCCGGGCTGGCCATCGAGGAGCTGCGCCTGCCGGTGCGCGACGTGCTGGCCGGGGCGAAGCCGGGCGAGGTCTCGCTGCCCGGCGTGCTGGTCAACCTGGCGGTGGACCCGTCGCACCCGCTGGGCTTCGGCCTGCCGGCGGAGTGCGCGGCCTTCTGCAGCGGCGGGCCGGTCTTCGCCACCATGCCGCCGGCGGCGGGGATGGACCGCGCCGTCGTCGCCCGCTTCCCGACCTACGACGACCAGGTGGTGGCCAGCGGCTGGGCGCAGGGCACGGACCGGCTCACCGGGCGCGCGGCGGTGGTCGAGGTCACGCTCGGGCGCGGGCGCGTCGTGCTGTTCGGCCCGCGCGTCCAGCACCGGGCCCAGATGGTGGGCACCTACAAGTTCCTCTTCAACGCGCTCTACCGCGGCGCGATGACGCCATGACGCACGGGAGACCGTCCATGCGCTCTGCCGCGGCGCGATGACGCCATGACGCACGGGAGACCGTCCATGCGCTCTGCCGCGGCGCGATGACGCCATGACGCACGGGAGACCGTCCATGCCGCTCCGCCTCCGTCGCACGATCCCGCCGGCCGTCCTGCTCCTCGTCCTCGCCGGCGCGGGCCCGGCCCGCGCCGCCGGGGCCCCGGGCGACTCGCTCGCCCGGGCGCTGGCCGACCCGTTCGCCTCGTCGCTGGCGCCGACCGTGTGCGTCGTGCCCGAGGACCTCGACGCGCGCGCCGTCCGCCAGCTCCTCGACGCGCAGGTCGCCGCCTGGAACCGCGGCGACCTCGAGGGCTTCATGCGCGGCTACTGGAGGTCGGATTCGCTCTCGTTCTACTCGGGCGGCAGCGTCACGCACGGCTGGCAGACGACGCTCGACCGCTACCGCCGGCGCTACCAGGGCGAGGGCCGCGAGATGGGCACGCTCGTCTTCGACATCCACGAGGTCGCGCTGCCGGCGCGCGGCCTGGCCGTGGTGCGCGGCGGCTGGAGCCTGGCGCTGAGGGAGAGCCGGCCGGCCGGGCTCTTCACCCTGCTGCTGCGCTGGTTCCCCGACGACGGGTGGAAGGTCGTGCACGACCACACGAGCGTCGCCCCGGCCACGCCCTAGCATCGCCCGGGCGTCGCCGGGCGACGCCGTCAGCGCACGAGGATCGCCTGGGGCGTCCCCGTGGTGGCGAAGCGCAGGCGCAGCCGGCGGCCGGAGCGCGTCGCCGCCACGCGGCGACCGTCGAGCGTCGCCCCCCGGGCGGCGGTGACCAGCTCGACCTCCCCCTCACCGCCGGCGGCCCCGCTCAGCACGAGCCGGTGCGCGCCGCCGCGGCGGCGCACGTCGAGCACCTCGGCGGTGGCGTAGCGCAGCACGTCCCCGCCCGCCAGCGGCAGGTTGAGCGGCAGGACGTAGGCGCGGCGG
>CAZSQE010000310.1:0-3481 GCA_964608905.1 uncultured bacterium
GCCCTCGCGCTCGCGCTGGCCGCGGTCACGCTCGCCGCGCTGGCGCCGCTCGCCCTCGCGGAGCTGCCGCCGCTCGTGCCGCGCGACGTGTTCTTCGGCAACCCGGTGAAGTCGGGCCCCCGGATCTCGCCCGACGGCACGCTGCTCGGCTACCTCGCCCCCTCGCCGCAGGGCACGCTCAACGTCTGGGTGCGCACCCTCGGCCGCGACGACGACCGGATGCTGACCAACGACACGCGGCGCGGCATCCGCCAGTACTTCTTCGCCGAGGACGGCAAGCACCTCCTCTACCTGCAGGACATCGGCGGCAACGAGAACTTCCACCTCTACGCCGTGCCGCTCGCCGGCGGCGAGGCGCGCGACCTCACGCCGCACGAGGGCGTGCGCGTCATGCCCGTCGACCTCGACAAGGACCACCCGGACGAGGTGGTCGTGGCGATGAACCTGCGCGACAAGCGCTTCTTCGACGTGCACCGCGTCCGCATCGGCACCGGCGAGACGACGCTCGACACCGAGAACCCGGGCGACGTCGAGGGCTGGGAGACCGACGCCGACTTCGTCGTGCGCGGCGCCCAGGCGCGCGACCCGAACGACGGCGGCACCATCCTGCGCGTGCGCGACGGCGCCGGGGCGCCGTGGCGGGACCTGCTGCGGCTGCCGGCCGAGGAGAACGGCGACTTCGGCGGCTTCACCGCCGACGGCAAGTCCGTCTACGTCACCCACTCGCTCGGCTCCGACGTCACGCGGCTGGTCAAGCTCGACGCCGCGACCGGCAAGGAGCTGGAGGTGCTGGCGTCCGACCCGCGCTGCGACGTGGGCGGGGCGATGGTGCACCCCGACACCCGCGTCGTGCAGGCGGTGGCCTTCAACTACCTGCGCAACGAGTGGAAGCTGCTGGACAAGTCGGTGGAGGCCGACTTCGCCGCCATCCGCAAGCTCACCCCCGGCGACTTCAGCGTCACCAGCCGCGACCGCGCCGACCGCACCTGGATCGTGGCCGCGACGGTGAGCGACGGCCCGGTGAGGTGGTACCTGTACGACCGCGGCACGAAGCAGGCGGCCTTCCTGTTCTCGAACCAGCCGGCGCTCGAGAAGCTGCCGCTCGCCCCGATGGAGGGGGTGGTCATCGAGGCGCGCGACGGCCTGAAGCTGCCCAGCTACCTCGTGCTGCCGCCCGGCCTGCCGGCGAAGGACCTGCCACTGGTGCTCGACGTGCACGGCGGCCCCTGGGCGCGCGACAACTGGGGCTACAACCCGACCGCGCAGTGGCTGGCCAACCGGGGCTACGCGGTGCTCCACGTGAACTTCCGTTCCTCGACCGGCTTCGGCAAGAAGTTCCTGCACGCGGGCGACCTGCAGTGGGGCGCGACGATGCAGGACGACCTGACCGACGCGGTGAAGTGGGCGGTGGCGAAGGGCTACGCCGACCCGAAGCGGGTCGCCATCATGGGCGGCTCCTACGGCGGCTACGCCACGCTCGCCGGCCTCGCCTTCACCCCCGACCTCTACGCCTGCGGCGTGGACATCGTCGGTCCCTCCAACCTCAAGACGCTGCTCGCGTCCATCCCGCCCTACTGGCAGACCCTGCGCAAGACGTTCGAGCTGCGCATGGGCGACGTGGAGCGGGACTCCGTCCTCAACCGGCGCGTCTCGCCGCTGTTCCACGTGGACCGGATCCGCGTGCCGCTGCTCATCGGGCAGGGGCAGAACGACCCGCGCGTGAACGTGCGCGAGTCCGACCAGATCGTGGCGGCGATGCGGGCGAAGGGCCTGCCGGTCGAGTACGTCGTCTACACCGACGAGGGCCACGGCTTCGCCCGGCCCCAGAACCGGCTGGATTTCTACGGCCGCGTCGAGCCGTTCCTGGCCAAGTACCTGGGCGGCCGCGCGCAGCCCTGGGCCGAGGTCCCGGGCAGCTCGGCGGTGGTGAAGTAGCGCCCGCCCCGCCCGGGGGAGTGATCGGAGGCCGGCGGCCCGATGGGCCGCCGGCCTCGTCTCGTGCCGCGGGGACGCGGCGTCCGCTCAGCGTCCGGCCCGCTCCGCCGCCGCCGCCTCTTCCAGCGCCTTCTTCCGCGCCGGCTCGAACTCGTCGCCCGTGTACCAGCGCGGCATCGCGTCGGCGTTCGCCACGCCCAGCCCGACCTCGTAGCCGAGCCGGGTGTCCTCGACCGCGCCGGAGAGGTCCCAGTCGGGCCGGATCTCGTCGCCCGGCTGGTGGTAGCGGTGCCGCAGGAACTCGAGGTCCTTCGCCTCGCCCCAGCCCGCGGGCCGCCCGATGTACTCGCGGCCCGAGCCGAAGTAGAGCGCCGGCACGCCGGCGCGGGCGAAGCTGAGCTGGTCGGCGCGGTAGTAGTAGCCCTTGTCGGGCTCCGGGTCGCCCACCACCCGGCGCCCCTGCGCCGCCGCCGCGGCCACGAGCCGGTCCTCCAGGTCGCACTTCCCCCGGCCCACCACCGCCACGTCCGCCGTGCGTCCCCAGGTGTTCGCGCCGTCGAAGTTGAGGTTCGCGGCCAGACGCCCGAGCGGGAACGTGGGGTGCGCGACGTAGGCGCGCGCGCCGAGCAGGTTCTGCTCCTCGCCGGCCGTGAACACCGCCACGATGCTGCGCCGCGGCCGCGGCTTCGTCGCGGCGAAGGCCTCGGCCAGCGCCAGCACCTGGGCGCAGCCGGTGGCGTTGTCGAGCGCGCCGTTGTGGATGCGGTCGCCGGTCGAGTCGGGCGCGCCGATGCCGAGGTGGTCGTGGTGGGCGGTGAGGACCACGCCCTCCCACCGCAGCCCCGGGTCGCTCCCCGGCAGCACGCCGACGACGTTGCCGGTCTCGCCGCGCTCCACCGTCACGTCGAACGCCAGCGAGGTGCGCACGTCCAGCGGCACGGGCCGGAAGTCCCGCCCGCGCGCC
The DNA here is from genome assembly GCA_964608905.1 of uncultured bacterium. Classification (GTDB taxonomy): domain Bacteria; phylum Eisenbacteria; class RBG-16-71-46; order RBG-16-71-46; family RBG-16-71-46; genus JANXPZ01. Next base: position 2,900 of record CAZSQE010000310.1, read on the forward strand.
GCGGCGACGAGCGCGTCGAGGTCCCGGCCGCCCAGCGCGCACAGCCGGCGCGCCGCCGCCTCGGTGAACCAGCTCTTGAAGCGCAGCCGCGGCTCGTCGCCGGCGGGCACGTCCCACAGCGTGCCCGACCACGAGCGCTCGACCACGTTCCAGCCGTACCCGGCCGACGGCGCCGTGTGCACGAGGACCACCGCCGCGGCGCCCTGGCGCGCGGCCTCCTCGTACTTGTAGTCCCAGCGTCCGTAGTAGAGACGCGTCCGGCCGGCGAAGAGCGTGGAGTCCCAGTCGGGGTCGTTGTTGAGCACGAGCAGGACCTTGCCCTTCAGGTCCGCGCCCTTGAAGTCGTCCCACGCGAACTCCGGCGCCCGGATGCCGTAGCCGACGAAGACGACCTCGGCGTCGTCGATGGCGACGCGCGGCTCCTGCACCCCGCTGCCGCCGATGTAGTCGGTGCGCCAGGCGAACGCCGCCTCGCCGCCGGGACCGGCGAACCGCCACGGGCCCGTGCCGGGCAGCGACAGGCCGACGATGGGGATGGCCTGCTCCCAGTCCCCATGCGGGCCACCGGGCACGAAGCCGGCC
>CAZSQE010000311.1:0-3453 GCA_964608905.1 uncultured bacterium
GTGGTGGGGGCCCCGCGCCGCCCGGCGCCCCCACCACCGCGCGGCGCCCGCCGCGAGCACCGCGATGATCCCCAGGCTGGCCAGGTACTGGTAGTGGTTGGCGACGAACGTGTAGCGGAAGGTGTAGAGGTTGAAGAAGCCGAGCGTGGGGAACAGCGTCCCGCCGAAGAACAGCGCCGCCGCCAGCGGGCCGCGCGTCCGGTGGCGCAGCGCCCAGAGCACGGCGAGCAGGGCCAGCGCCGCGAGCGGGAAGGCGTGCTGCCACGCCACGGCCGGGTCCAGCTCCCAGCGCGGGTAGAAGAAGGCGAGGTCCACCGGCCAGAGGAGCTTGCCGGCGTGGAACCACGCGGCGCGTCCCGCCAGCAGGACGCGCTGGAGCCCCGTCAGGTGGAACTCCGGCCCGACGCAGCGGTTGTACTCCAGCTCCCACCAGGTGCTGAGCAGGCCCATGCCCGCCCCCACCACGATGAACGGCACCAGCGGCAGGACGTCGCGGCGCCACGCGAGCCGGCCGCGCTGCCACCAGAGGACGACCAGCAGGGCGCCGGGCAGGGTCGCCGTCACCGTCTTGGTCAGCACCGCCAGCACGAACAGCCCGAGGGCGCCGAACCAGGCCCGCCGCCGGCGCGAGCCGTCGAAGCGCAGGTAGACGAGCAGCGCCGCCAGGTAGAAGACGGCCGACAGCGTGTTCTTCTGCTCCGCGATCCACGCCACCGACTCGACGTGGACGGGGTGCAGGGCGAAGACCGCCGCGGCGAGGGCCGCACCGGGTACGCGCAGGCGGCGGAGCGCCACCCAAGCCAGGAAGGCCGCCAGGCAGTGCAGGGCGAGGTTGAGCAGGTGGTAGCCCAGCACGGCGTCGCCCCACAGCCGGTGCTCGAGCCAGAACGCCGTGTGCAGCAGCGGGTAGTACTGCACGGTGGCGCCCACGTCGAACCAGATGCGCCACAGCCCCTGCACCGAGCGCAGGGCCGGCGTGGTGACGTGCCCCTCGTCGTCCCAGATGAAGCCGCCGTGCCAGGCGGGCTGATAGACGAGGAAGACCGCCGCCGCCAGCGCGGCCACGACCAGCCAGGTCCCCCGGCCGGGGGACCGCGTCGCACCGGCGGCGCGAGGCATGCTAGGCCCCCGGCATGTTGCCGACGACCTCCTTGGTCAGGTCCCGCTTGCCGCCGGCGCCGAGCACCTTCATCTCGCCGCGCCGCAGCTGGGGATCGTCCTTGAGGTCCACCTGGATGTGGAAGCGCTTCTCCAGTTCGGTGAAGCGCCGCGCCTCCTGCTCGACGAAGAACAGCGCGATCTCGGGCGCCACCTTGACCGTGATGCGCTTCTCGCCGCCCATCGCGGCCACCCGCCGCATCGCCCGCTCGAGCCGCGCCAGCATCGTCTCGGGCGAGGCCACCTTGCCCAGGCCGCCGCAGTGCGGGCAGTCCTCGGTGTAGTAGTGCAGCAGGCTGGAGCGCTCGCGCTGCCGGGTCATCTCGACCAGGCCGAGGTCCGAGACGGCGAAGGCGCGGGTGCGGGCCCGGTCCTGGCGCAGCTGGGTGCGCAGCTCGTCGAGCACGGCGCGCTTGTTGGCCTCGACCTCCATGTCGATGAAGTCGATGACGATGATGCCGCCGATGTCGCGCAGCCGCAGCTGGCGCGGGATCTCGCGGGCCGCCTCGACGTTGGTGCGGAGGATGGTCTCCTCCTGGTTCTTCTTGCCGGTGAAGCGGCCGGTGTTCACGTCGATGGCCACCAGCGCCTCGGCGTGGTCGATGCAGATGTAGCCGCCCTTCTTGAGCCACACCTTGCGCTCGAAGGTCTTCTCGATCTGCGGCTCGATGGCGTAGTGGTCGAAGATCGGCAGGCGGCCCTTGTAGAGCTTGACCCGGTCGCGCAGCTCGGGCGAGACCGCCTTCAGGTAGGCCTGGATCTCGGCGAAGGAGTCCTTGTCGTCGATGACCACCTCGTCCACGTCGTCGGTGAACAGGTCGCGGATGAGGCTGGCGGTCAGCTCCAGCTCGCGGTGCACCAGGGCCGGGGCGCGCACGCCGGCGGCCTTGCGGTCCACCTTCTGCCAGATCTTGGCCAGGTGCTTGACGTCGGCGGCGAACTCGGGGTCGCCCTTGCCCTCGCCGGCGGTGCGGGCGATGAGGCCCACGCCCTTGGGCTTGAGGTCCTGCATGATGGCCTTGATGCGCTGCCGCTCGGCGCGGTCCTCGATGCGGCGCGACACGCCGACGTGGTCCACGCCGGGCATGAGCACGCAGAAGCGCCCGGGCAGGCTCACCTGCTGGGTGATCCGCGGGCCCTTGGTGCCGATGGACTCCTTGGTGATCTGGACCAGCACCTCCTGGCCCTTCTTGAGGTGGTCCTCGATGCGCGGCGCGGCGGCCCGGCGGCGGCGGCCGCCCCGCTCGCCGCTGTCCTCGACGTCGGAGAGGTCCTCGAGCGCGGCCAGGCTCTCGGCCAGGTCGGAGGCGTGCAGGAACCCGGTCTTGGCCAGCCCCAGGTCCACGAAGGCGGACTGCATCCCGGGCAGGACGGCGTTGACCCGGCCCTTGTAGATGTCGCCCACGCTGCGCCGCTGCTCGGCGCGCTCGACGCGCAGCTCGGCCAGGTCGCCGTCCTCGAGGATGGCGATGCGCGTCTCGTACGAATCGGCGTTGATGATGATCTGCTGGTTCACGTGCACTCTCGCGAGGCGGCCGGTCCGGCCGGCCGTCCTCCGTTCGCGGACCCGCGCGGTCCCCGCCTCACGTCCGGGCTCCCAGCAGCTCGAGCGCCTCGAGCCGCCGGCCGTCCACCACCGCCCACAGCCCCGTCCGCTCCACGTCCACCGTGCGCGGGTCCGCGCCGGGGAAGAGCAGGGCGACGAGGTCGTCGGGGCGGACCTGCGCGCGCGGGATGAAGCGCGCGTGCACGTCCAGCGCCGCCGGCGACTCGTCGTCCGACGGGGTGAGGGCGACGAGCGAGGCTCGGGCGTCGAACTCGCGGATCCGGCCCTCGCTCTGCCGGCGCACGATCAGGTGCTCCGGCGCCAGCAGCCCGGCGATGCGCGTCTCGAGCTCCGCACGCAGGCGCTCCGGCGCGAGGCCGGCCTCCGCGAGGAACCCTCCCGGGAAACGCACCCGGTACGACGCGCCCTCGAGCTGACTCATGAGCGAAGGCGTCTTGAAGAGGATGGGCCGGCAGGCCAGCACCCGGAGGTCTCCCGGCAGCACGGCGTTGAGTCTCTCCGCGAGATCCACGCCGGGCGGACGGGCGAACTCCAGGTCGTAGACCTCGGCCCGGGAACGGTAGCCCAGGGGCAGCGGCGGCCCGAACGACATCCGGATGTGCGGATGGTGTCCCTGGGAGAAAGCCAGCGGGAGCCCCGAACGGCGCAGGGTCCGCTCCCACGTGCGCAACAGGTCGAGGTGCGAGGTGAAGCGCGCCCCGGCCCCCTTCTCGTAACGGATGCGGAAT
>CAZSQE010000312.1:0-3448 GCA_964608905.1 uncultured bacterium
CCATCGGACCATGCCCGCATTGGGAGCCGAATTAAAAAAAAAGGGTCGCGGCCCGGGAAACCGCAACCCCCTGAAATCGATGGTCGGGATGACTGGATTTGAACCAGCGACCCCCTGGTCCCGAACCAGGTGCTCTACCAGGCTGAGCCACGCCCCGACCGGAATACTCAACTGCCCGTCCCGTCCCGGTCCCCGCCCCAGCCGTCCGCGCCGAGCAGGGGGACGAAACGGCACTCGCCGTATCGCTTCAAATCCCAGGGGCCGTCCGGGGTGCGCCGCCAGACCTCCAGGCGCTGGATCCCGGGGCCGCCGACGGGAATCACGAGAACACCCCGCTCTCCGAGTTGTCGCTTGATGGCCTCGGGGACACGGGGTGCCGCCGCAGCGACGAGGACCCTATCATAGGGCGCGAAGGCCTGCCACCCCAGCGTGCCGTCCCCTTCCCGCAGGCTCACGTTGGCCAGCCCGCGGGCCTTCAACCGGGCCCGGGCGGACTCGAGCAGGTCGTGGATGCGCTCCACGCTGTGGACCTCGCCGGCCAGCGCGGCCAGCAGGGCGGTCTGGTAGCCGGTCCCGGTGCCGATCTCGAGCACCCGATGGCCCGGGGCCAGCTCGGCGAGCTGGAGCATGAGGGCGACCATGTAGGGCTGCGAGATGGTCTGCCCGTGGGCTACCGGCAGCGCCCAGTCCCCGTAGGCGTCGTCCACGAGCCGCGGCGGGACGAACAGGTGCCGGGGCAGCTCGCGCATGGCCGCCAGCACCCGCTCGTCGTCCACGCCGCGGGCGCGGATCTGCGACTCGACCATCAGGAGCCGCTCGGCGACGAAGCGCTCCGGCTCGCCCGCGCCGCGGGGGCCCGCTACTTGACCAGGTCCCATGCCTCCAGCCCCGCCAGTGCGCCGTCGGCGGTGAGGTCGAGCCGCATCGGCGTCACCGAGATCCAGCCCTGGTGCACGGCGTGGAAGTCGGTGCCGGCGATGGCCTCCCACTCCGGGTCCTCGCCGCCGATCCAGTAGTAGTCGCGCCCGCGCGGGTCCACCTTCTTCACCAGCGTGTCGTGGTAGATGCGGCTGCCGAGGCGCGTGACCTTCACGCCGCGCACCTCGGGCCACGGGCGCGCCGGCAGGTTCACGTTGAGCAGGTGGCGGTGCGGCAGCCCGTGCTCGAGCAGCCGGGCGGCGAGCCGCGCGAGGAAGGCGGCGGGCTCGCTCCAGTCGGACGCCAGCTTGCCCGCCCACGAGGCGGCGATGGCCGGCACGCCCTGCAGCGCGCCCTCGATGGCGGCCGCGACCGTGCCCGAGTAGAAGACGTCCTCGCCCATGTTGGGGCCGAGGTTGATGCCGGAGACGACCAGGTCGGGGCGGCGCTCGAGCAGGCCGTAGAACGAGGTGATGACGCAGTCGGTGGGCGTGCCGTCCACGCTGTAGAGGTCGGGCTCGTGCCGCTGGATGCGGAAGGGCCGGTGCAGCGTGAGGGCGTGCGACGTGGCGCTCTGGTTGCGTTCCGGCGCCACCACCACGACGCGGCCGAGCGGGGCCAGTGCCTGGCGCAGCGCCTGCAGGGCCGGCGCCTGGACGCCGTCGTCGTTGGTCACCAGCACGTTCATCGGTCCTCCGTCCCGTTCCGCGCCAGCGCCGCAGCCGCCGCGCGCATCGGCGCCGGCGGGCGGATGCGCTCGGCGCTCAGGCGCGCCATCGTGCCGAGGATGCGGGGCACGTCGCGCCCCATGCGGATCTGGCTGCGCTCGGTCCCGTACAGCGTCGGGATCTCGACCTCGGCCACGCGGAAGCCGAGGCGGGCCGCCCGCACCGCCATCTCGGTCTCGACCTCGTAGCGCCCGGGCGTGAGCGGCACGGCGTGGAGCAGACGGCGGGTGTGGAGCCGGTAGCCGCACTGGCTGTCGGAGATGGTCTGGCCGGCGACCCAGGTGGCCCACGCCGACGACATGCCGTTGGCGAAGCGCCGCACGAACGGCATGTCGGGCGTGCGGGCGCGCCGCCCGAGCACCAGCTCGGCGCCGCCGCGGGCCGCGGCGACGAAGGCGGGCAGGCACTCGGGCGGGTGCTGCCCGTCGGCGTCGAGCGTGACCACCACGTCGAACTCGTCGCGCAGCGCGGCGAAGCCCGCCAGCAGCGCGTGACCCTTGCCGCGGTTGCCGGCGAAGGACAGCACGCGCGCCCCGTGCTGGCGCGCGACCAGCGCGGTCGCGTCGCGCGAGCCGTCGTCCACCACCAGCACCGCGGGCGGCTCCGGCAGCGCCTGCAGCCCGAGCAGCACCTCCCCCAGCTTGGCGGCCGCCTGGTAGGCGGGCACGAGCGCGGCGACCCGCATCACGACAGGCCCTCCGGCAACGGCTCGAACGCGGCCCACTGGCCCGGGTGGTGGCGCACCTCCTCGCGCAGCAGCCGCAGCGTGTCCTCCCCGCCGGCCTCGCCCGGCTCGCGCGGGCGGTCGAAGCGGGCGGCGAAGCGACGGCCGGGCAGCCGCACGATGACCCCGGGCAGCACCAGCGCGCCGGTGCGGCGCGCGAGCGCGGCGGCCCAGGCGGCCACCGGGGCCCGGGCGTGCCCCGGGCGGCCCGGGGCCGGGCGGTCCACCATGAGGGCGACCCACTCGCGCCGCCGCAGGACACCGGCGGCGGCGGCCCAGAGCGGCCGGGGGGTGAGCAACCCGACGCCGCAGCGCCCGCGCCGCCGGGCGTAGAAACCCTCCACGCGCCGGCTGGGGTGCGGCCGCGCCACGAGGTGCACGGGCGTGCCCGTGCCGGCCAGCCAGGCCGCGCCGAGTTCCCAGCTGCCGAGGTGCGCCGAGAGCAGGATGACCCCCCGCCCGGAGGCGCGTGCCGCCGCCAGGTGCTCGGCGCCGCTCACCTCCACCCGCGACGCCAGTTCCCGGGCGTCGCCGTGGCCGAGGCGCAGGAAGTCGGCGAGGCTCAGCGCGAAGTTCTCGAAGGCCGCGCGCGCCGTGGCTTCCACCTCCGCTTCGCGCCCCGGTCCCAGCAGCGGCGCCAGGTTCCGCTCGAGGTGCGCGCGGGCGGGCACGCGCAGGGCGAAGAGCCGCCGCGCGATCCACGCCCCGAGCCGGTCCGCCGCCCCGCGGGGCAGCGTCCGCACCAGCGCGTCCGCCGTCAGGTACATGAGCCAGGAGAACATCCGGGGCGCACTTTGGGGCGTGCGCGGCGAAGTTGCAAGCGCGCTCAGTGCGGGTGGGCGTGCCGCAGGACGTGCGGGCGCTCGAGGCCGTGCTCGAGCATCAGCCGCTCGTCGGAGAGGAGCTCCACGGTGGGGCCCTGAGCCACCAGCCGGCCGCCGTCGAGCACCAGCACGCGGGGGCACAGCTCGACCACGAGCTCGAGGTCGTGGGTGGCGATGACCTGGGCCACGGGCAGGCCCCGCAGGATGGCCTTCAGCTCGCGCCGCCCGCGCGGGTCGAGGTCGGTGGTGGGCTC
>CAZSQE010000313.1:0-3437 GCA_964608905.1 uncultured bacterium
CCGAGGACCTGGTGCTGGCGCGCTCGCGGTCGAGCGGGTCGAGGTCGGCGTAGGGCGTGATGTCGGCCGGGTTGACGATGGCCATGTCCAGCCCAGCCTGCACGGCGTGATACAGGAACACCGAGTTGACGATGGCCCGCGCCTCGCGCGACAGGCCGAAGGAGACGTTCGAGACACCCAGGCTGGTGAGCACGCCGGGCAGCTCCGCCCGGATGGCGCGGATGCCTTCCAGCGTCTCGACCGCGGCGTGGCGGTACTCCTCGTCGCCGGTGGCCAGCGTGAAGGTGAGCGGGTCCACGACCAGGCGCTCGGCCGGCAGCCCGTAGTCGCCGGTGGCGATGTCGCGCAGGCGGCGCGCGACCTCGAGCTTGCGCGCCGCGGTCTTGGCCATGCCCTGCTCGTCGATGGTCAGGGCCATCACCGCGGCGCCGTAGCGCACGACCAGCGGCATCACCGCGTCCACGCGCTCGCGGCCGCTCTCGAGGTTGATGGAGTTGACCAGCGCCACGCCCGGGCAGGCCTTGAGGGCCTCCTCGAGCGCGTGCGGCTCGGTCGAGTCGAGGCAGAGCGGCGCCTCGACCGTGAGCGAGAGCTTCTTGACCAGCCGGCGCAGCATCGCCGCCTCGTCCGTGCGCTCGGTGAGCGCCATGCACACGTCGAGCGCGTGCGCCCCGCCCTCCACCTGCGCGCGCGCGATGGGGACCATCTCGTCCAGCCGGTCCTCGAGCGCCAGCGCTTTGACCTTGCGCGAGCCCTGGGTGTTGAGCCGCTCGCCGATGAGCAGCGGCCGCGGTTCCTGCCGCAGCGGCGTCGCGGTCATGCCGCTGGCCAGCGACCAGGTGACCTGCCGCGGGCGGGGCGCCGGCGCACGGCGCCCGATCGCCGCCGCCAGCGCGCGGATGTGTTCCGGCGTGGTGCCGCAGCAGCCGCCCACGGCGTTGACGCCGAACTCGGTCACGAACTCCCGCAGGATGGCGGCGAACGCCTCCGGCCCCATCGGGAAGACGGCGCGGCCGTCCACGTTGACGGGGATGCCGGCGTTGGGGATGACGTGCAGGAACGTGCCCGCGTTCTGCGACAGCCAGCGCACGGCGTCGCGCATCAGGTCGGGGCCGGTCGAGCAGTTGAGGCCCACCACCTCGACCCCCAGCGCCTCGAACGTGGCCAGCGCGGCGGCGACGTCGGTGCCCAGCAGCATGCGCCCGTTGGGGTCGAGCGAGACCGAGCACTGCAGCGGCAGCCACCTGCCCGTCGCGGCGAAGGCCTCGCGCGCCGCCAGCACCTGCGCCTTCATCTCGAGCAGGTCCTGGCCGGTCTCGAGGATGAGCAGGTCGGCGCCGCCCTCGATGAGCCCCTGCGCCTGCGGCCGGAAGGCCGCGACGATCTCCTCGAGGCCCAGCCGGCCCAGCTCCGGGTCCTCCGACGAGGGCAACTGCCCGGAGGGCCCCATCGAGCCGGCGACGAAGCGCGGGCGGCCGTCGGCGCGCTCGAGGCGGTCGGCGACGCGGCGCGCGACGGCCGCCGCGGCGCGGTTCAGCTCGAGCGTGCGCTCGCCCAGCCCCCACTCCTCGAGGCGCAGGCGCGAGGCCTGGAAGGAGTCGGTCTCGACCACGTCGGCGCCGGCGGCGAAGTAGGCGGCGTGCACGTCCTCGACCACGTCGGGCCGCGTCAGCGACAGGACGTCGAGGCAGCCCTCGTGGCGCGGGCCGCCGAAGTCGGCGGCCGTCAGCTCGCGCGCCTGCAACTGGGTGCCCATGGCGCCGTCGAAGAGCAGCACGCGCTCGCGCAGCGCTTCGAGATACCGGCTTTCCATGGCGAAGACGGACCTCCCGGGAATCGGCGTCAGGCTGGAACGAGACCAGAGGCTATCGGAGCCCCCCCCCGAGCCGCAACCGGAGCACGCGTGGGCCGGGTGGCGGGACCTGGCCGAGCACTTCAGGGCATGGCGGACACGGTCCTCCACGGATGCGTCGGGCATGTCCCCGCAGCACTCGGCCAGTCGGCGTGCCTCGTCCGCCTTGAAGCCCAGTGAACGAAGCCAGGGGACGACCTCGGCGACGTGCTCCGGCAGCGTGGGCTTCCCTCCGGTCTCGCGCTTCGTGTTCATGCCGGTCGGTCTTCGCGAACTTCTGCTGCTCGAGCTTGGCGATGAGAATCTTGAGCGCCCGGGCGAACACCCGGGCCACGTCACCGTTCGGGACGGCGTGCCCGAGCAGGGCCTGCGCGTAGAGCAGGTCGTCGTGCGCCTCCTGGTCCACGGTGAACTGAACGCCGAAGCGCTGCGGTGCGAGGGGCGCAACCTTGTGCATCACCGTCGCTGGCGACGGGAAAATATTGGCCGGTGCGGGACTGGCCGTCGGCGGGAGGGGATGTTCAGGACTCGTGAAAATCACTCTCCCCGGGGAGAGTTGGCCGTCGTAAGTCGAAGGCATCAGCGGGGCGACCTGCGTCGGCAGGTCGGGCTGCGGGAAACGCTCGGCCAGCAGGTCCCGGCCTCCTTCTACCGTCCGTCCCTGCGCGCCTACCCGCCGTACCTGCCCCACATGCAGTACCCGACGCACTTCGAGGTCGGTCAGGCGTATCCGAACGGCGTGATCTCGTTCGGCACCACTCAGTGGTACATGAGCATCTGCGTTGCGGGAGAACGGGTCGGCCTGGAGCCGCTGGCCGACGGCCGCTGGCGCGTCCACTACGGCTGGATCCCGCTCGGCCTGCTGGACCCGCACCGAGCTGCCGAGCGTGGATATCGCCAGTTCGGTCAGCCGACCCCCTTACCGGATGGCGCCGGCCAGGAACGTCGCCGGCGTCCCTACCGACGATGAACCGTGTTGCCCATGTCGCCGGTCCGTCCTGTAGACCATGTCCCCGGTTGCACGTCCGGTTCGGGGGCACGAGTCCCGCGAGGATGATGCTTGACACACATGCCCCACGGCCGCGACCTTCCGCGCGTGAGCCTGACCATCGACCTGCTCCGCCACGGGCTGTCGCGCCCCGCCGGCCCCGGCGGCGATCGCCTGCGCGAACTCTCCCCCGAGGGCGTGAGTGACCTCACCGCGCTGGCGAGGCGCCTGGCGGACGAGGACTGGGCGCCCGGGCGCATCTTCGCGAGCCCCTACCAGCGCGCGCTGCAGACCGCCTTCCTGGTGGCGCGGGGAGCGTCCGTCGCCGCCGCGGTCGAGCCGCTCCCCGCGCTGGAGCCGGAGAACGAGCCGGAGGCGGTGCTCGCCGCGCTGGCCGGCCTCGGCGTCACCGCCGGGCACGCGCTGCTGGTGGGACACCAGCCGCTGCTCGGCCTGCTGGTCGGGCACCTCACCGGCACGGGTCACAGCCTCGCCGCCGGCGCGCTCGTCCGCATCGAGTGCCCCGAGGGCGCCGCGCGGGGCGCCGGCCGCGTCGTGCGGGTCATCGCCCCCGGCGAGACGGGCGGGCCCTAACCC
>CAZSQE010000314.1:0-3433 GCA_964608905.1 uncultured bacterium
CTGAACGAGAAGCTCGAGCGCCGGAAGTTCGCGAAGACCGACCGGCCGCGCCCGTGCCGTCGCAGCGACGACGCGCGGCACATCCCGGCGAGCGTGAAGCGCGCCGTGTGGGAGCGCGACGGCGGCCGCTGCACGTTCGTGGGCGATAACGGGCACCGGTGCGAGGCGCGCACCCGGTTGGAATGGGACCACGCCGAGCCCGTCGCGCAGGGTGGCCGGGCCACGGTGCAGGGCCTTCGCCTGCGCTGCCGGGCGCACAACCAACTCGAGGCCGAGCGAGCGTTCGGGCGGGACTTCATGAACGCGAAGAGGGAGCCGCGCACCGGCTGACGGTCTGCCCCGACCGCGCACATGACACGGGAATCCGTCATCTGCACGATGAAGTCCGCAGGAACAGCGCTGGTCTACCTGACCCTCGCCTGAAGCGTCAGGTTGAAGACCGGGCCCGCCACCTGCTCGACCACCAGGGTGTCCGCTCGCATCAGCCAGGCGAACGACGTCGGAGAGCGCCAGATGATGGGAGGATCAGGAGGAGCTGGCTCGTAGACGCGGCGAACTCCGCCGAGCGCCTCCCACAACTGACCGCCGGTGGGGGATCGGAGCAAGTAGGAGGCGCTGACTCTGCGGCTGTCGGCGCGTCCGGTCACGACGTCATCAATCACCATCCACCAACTGCGTTCGCAGCGGCCGTACGTGCCCCGCAACCTGTGCAGCCGGTGGTCCTCCCATCGGTATGCCTGCCCCTGGCCGAAGTCGACGAGCGTCGTGTCCGGAATCCAGGGGCCCGGCGGCCCCAGGCTCATCCACTCAGCGTGGGCCGAGAACCCGAGGGCCTCGTTGCCGTCCAGTTCAATGGTCATGCGTGCACCGGTGCTGTCTAGCCTGGACACGGCAGGCCCGAGCGGGCCGAGACGAGGCGAGTAGTCGGCCCGGATGGGAATCGCCCTGGGCTCGAGTCGCGCTGGCGCCACCGTGGACGAGTCCCCGCGGAGGCAGATCAGGACCGACGCGAGGAACCAGGACATCCGCCCCCCCTACTCCCCCAGGTCCAGCACGGCCTGGCGCGGGTAGCGTTCCTTGAGGTCGTTCACCAGCCGGGCGAAGCCCTCGGCCTCGCCCTGCAGCGGCACGTGGTCGGTGTCGATCTCCAGCACCTCGGTCTCGGCGCGGGCGCGGCGCATCCAGTCGTCGTAGGCGAAGTTGAGCCGCTCGATGTAGTCCCTGCCGATGCTCTTCTCGCTGGCCCGGCCCCGCCGCGCGATGCGCTCCATGAGCACGTCCGGGCTGGCCTTCAGGTAGATGATCAGGTCCGGCCTGCGCAGGAATCCGACCAGCACGTGGAACAGCGCCGTGTAGTTGCGGTAGTCCACGTCGGTCATCGAGCCCTGGTCGTGCAGCACCCGGGCGAAGATCTCGGCGTCCTCGTAGATGGTGCGGTCCTGGATGAAGGGCAGCGGGCTGGCGCCGATCTGCACCTGCGCCTTGAAGCGCTCGCTCAGGAAGTAGATCTGCAGGTGGAAGCTCCAGCGCGCCATGTCGGCGTAGAAGTCGTCGAGGTAGGGGTTCTGGATGACCGGCTCGTAGTAGGCCATCCAGCCCAGCTCGGCGCTCAGCCGCGTCGTCAGCTCGGTCTTGCCCACGCCGATGTTGCCGGCGATGGCGAGGAAGTAGCCCTGGCTCACGGCCGGTCCTCCCCCGCCGCGTCGGGAGCGTCCTCGTCCTCCTCCGCCGCCCCCGGCACGTCCGGCCGCCGGAAGCGGGCCGCGTCCATCGCGTGCTTGCGCAGCAGGTCGTGCAGCGTCGGCCGGCTCACCTTGATGTCGCGCGCCGCCCGCGTGATGTTGCCGGCGTTGCGGGTGAGCGCCTCGGTCAGCAGCCGGCGCTCCGCCTCGTCGCGCGCCTCCTGCAGGCTCTGCGGCCCCTCCTCGCGCTCGGTCCCCAGCTCGAGGTCCTGCGGCCGCACGGAGGCGTCCTGCGCCAGGATCACGGCGCGCTGCACGCGGTTCTCCAGCTCGCGCACGTTGCCGGGCCAGGCGTGGGCCTGGATGGCCCGCAGCGCCGCCTGGGTGAAGCCGCGGATGCGGCGCTTGTGGTGCTTCGCGTAGTAGGCGAGGAAGAACTCCGCCAGCAGCCGCAGGTCGTCGCCGCGCTCGCGCAGCGGCGGCACCGTGATGTTCACCACGCTGAGCCGGTAGTAGAGGTCCTCGCGGAAGCGCCCGGCGGCGATGAGCGCCTGCAGGTCGCGGTTCGTGGCCGCCACGACGCGCGCGTCCACCCGGCGCGGCTCGCGCCCTCCCACCCGCTCGACCACCTTGTCCTGCAGGAAGCGCAGCAGCTTGACCTGCAGCTGGGTGGGCAGCTCGCCGATCTCGTCGAGGAAGAGGGTGCCGCCCTCGGCCAGCTCGAGCTTGCCCTCGCGCATGCGGTGCGCGTCGGTGAAGGCGCCGCGCTCGTGCCCGAACAGCTCGCTCTCGAGCAGCTGCTCGGGGATGGCACCGCAGTTGATGGGTACGAACGGCCCCGTGCGCCTCGCCCCGGCGGCGTGGATGGCGTGCGCCACCAGCTCCTTGCCGGAGCCGTTCTCGCCGGTGATGAGCACCGTGGCGTCGGTCCCGGCCACGCGCTGCACCAGCCCGAACACCTTGCGGATGGCCTCCGACTCCCCCACCAGCCGGTGGTAGCGCTTGGGCCCCGTCATCGTCACCCCGCCGCGCGTCTGCTCGATGGCGCGCACGTGGAAGGCGCGCCGCAGGATGACCTTGAGCTCCTCGAGCTCGACCGGCTTGGCATACCAGTCGACCGCGCCGCGGTGGATGGCCACCAGCGCGTTCTGCGGGTCGTCGTTGCCGGTGATCATGACGACCTTGGTCAGCGGGTGCTCGTCGACGATCTCCTCGAGCAGCTGCAGGCCGTCCTCGGGGCCGCCGCCGGGGCGCAGCGTCAGGTCGAGCGTCACCACGCTGGGGCGCTCCTCGCGCACCAGGCGGCGCGCCTCGTCGGGCGAGGAGGCGGTCAGCACGTCGTACTCGTCCTGGAGCCCCCAGCGCAGCTGGCTGAGGATGTGCTCCTCGTCGTCCACGATCAGGATCTTCTCCCGGCTCATGCGCTGGTCCCCGCGTTCTCGGATCGTTCGACCGGCAGGTGCACGGCGAAGGTGGTGCCCGCGCCCGGGCGGCTCTCGACCGTGATGGCCCCGCCCATCGCCTGCACGATGCTGCGGCACTGGCTCAGGCCGATGCCCAGCCCGGTCGGCTTGGTGGTGGCGAAGGGGCGGAACAGCGAGGTGCGGATGAACTCCTCGCTCATGCCCCGCCCGGTGTCGCGCACCCGGAACACCAGCCCGGCGCCGGCGGCCGCCTCGCCCGGGACGGCGGTCAGCTCGATCTCCCCCGCGCCGCCCAGCGCCTCGTGGGCGTTGGTGAGCAGGTTGACC
>CAZSQE010000315.1:0-3432 GCA_964608905.1 uncultured bacterium
GAGCGGCACGGCGCGCCGCTCCCAGCCGACGCTGCGCGCCGTGCCGCTCACCCCCGGCGGCCTGCCCGTGGCCGCCCCCGCCGCCATCGGCAGCGAGCCCACCCTCGTCATCCTGTGTCAGTTCAGCGACCAGGACAGCACCACGGCGCGCACCGCCTGGGACGCGCCCATGTTCGGTCCCTACGTCGTGGGAGGACGCAGCCACCGCGACTACTACCGCGAAGTGTCGTACTACGTGCCCGGCGTCGCGGGCCTCGACCTGCCCCCCGCCGGCGAGACCTGCGGGCCCAACAACGACGGCATCGCCGGCTGGTACGGCATCAGCTACACCGATCCCGCGCTGGGGCAGACGTTCACGAAGCACCCGTCGAACGTCTACGCCCCCGGCTGGGAGCAGACCGCCGCCAGCCAGTACGTCGCCACGGGCGCGGTCATGGCCGCCGACGCCGACGTGAACTTCGCGGCCTTCGACTTGAACGGCGACACCTTCATCAGCGCCAGCGAGCTGCACATCATCATCATCCTCGCCGGCAACGAGGGCTCCTACGGCAACGCCGCCGCGCCCGCCACCTGGCGCCACCACTGGTCGCTCGGCCTCGGCCCCGTGCTGGACGGGGTCACGCTGCTGCAGTGGAACAGGGGCGGCGGCTACTCGATGCTCGGCGAGCTGGACCCCAACGGCTCGATGATCCAGTTCGGGCTCATCTGCCACGAGACCGGACACGATCTCGGGCTGCCCGACCTCTACGACCCCACCCAGCGCAGCGAGGGCATCGGCGAGTGGGGGCTGATGGGCAGCGGCGACTGGTGCAACACCGCCACGCTCGGCGACTGCCCGTCGCACCTCGACCCGTGGTGCAAGAGCTTCCTGCAGTGGCTGAACCCGATCGTGGTCGGCGGCGACATGTTCGGGGTCGCCATCCCGCAGGTCGAGACGAGTCCCGTGGCATACAGACTCTGGTCCCGCGGCCTGCCGGCGCTCGAGTACTTCCTCGTCGAGAACCGCCAGCGCGTCGGCTACGACCAGGGGCTGGTGCGCAAGGAGGCGGCCGACGGCCTGGTCATCTGGCACGTGAACTACCCCAAGCACAACGCCGGGGACAACGAGGAGGAGATCGAGAAGTTCATCGACGTCGAGTGCGCCGACGGGCTCGCCGGGCACATCTGGAACGCCGACGACCTCGACGCCCGGGTGAACCGCGGCGACGCCAAGGACCCGTGGTACCTGAACAACGACACGGACTTCCACTCGACGTCGGCGCCCGACAACCGCGACTGCCGCAAGCCCGACAACTTCAACACCAGCGTCGAGGTCCGCAACGTCGGCGCCAGCGGCAACCCGATGACCGCCGACCTGCTCGTCGGCCGGACGACGTACGTCGGGTCCGCCACCTACACGGCCAACGGCCAGTCGGCCCAGTTCAACCTGGCCGCGGCGCAGGACTTCATGCGGGTGTACTACCTGGGCTGGAACTGCTGCGGCAACACCTACGTCTACGAGCAGGACAACCAGGGGGCGTGGGTGAACCGCGCCACCTGGTGCTTCAACGTGCCGCGGCACGCGTCGTTCAAGGCCGGGCAGGAGGTCCGGCAGACGCAGGGCCAGACGACCGGCCGCTTCAAGCTCGCGTCGTTCTCGCTGTGCGGGGCGGGCTGCGACCAGCCGGCCGACGCCGGCTACGACGTGGACGTCTACGACAACGGCGCGCTGGGCCTGGGCAGCCCGGGCAACGGGCTCGAGCTGGGCGGCTGGAACATCGGCTTCCGCGACGGCAGCCACGCCGAGTTCGGCTACCACCCCGGCCCCTTCTGGGCGTACTCCCCGGACGCCGTGGGCCTGCCGCTCACCGAGTTCCCGAACCGGGCGGGCGGCGCCATGGGCACGCTGAACACGCAGCTCGTGTTCCAGGTCCTGCCCAACGTCTACTGGGAGCGCATGCGGCTGCGCTTCGTCGTGAGCGAGGTCGGCACGCCGGGTCTCCTGACGGTGCACTGCCCCGCCGCGGAGTTCCCGGTCCAGCCGGTCATGGTGACCGCCCCCGGAGAGTACGAGGTGCCGCTCGGCTGGATCCGCCCGTCCCCGCCCTTCCCGGCGACGGCGGAGATCATGCTCGCCGTGGACGCGGCGCCGATGGGAGCGAGCTTCAGCTGGGACTGGCTCGACCTCGAGACGATGGTGGCGCCGATCTCGCTCGTCGCGCCCGGGGACGGCGCGGTCACGTCCGACATGGGCCCGCCCTTCGACTGGACCGACCTGTACGCCGCGTCCACCTACCAGTTCCAGCTCGACGACGATCCGGCGTTCCTGTCGCCCGAGGTGGATGTCGTGCAGCCGGCGTCCGAGTTCACGCCGATGGTCCCCCTCGCCGACGGGTTCTACTTCTGGCGCGCGCGGGGCACGTCACCGGGCGGGACCTCCGACTGGGCCGGCCCGAACCGGCTGAACGTCGACACGGAGGATCCCTGGTTCGACGACTGGTGGCCCTGGTGGCAGGACACCGTCTGGTGCGGCCCCTACCCCCTGCACGCGCGCGTCACCGACGCCGGCAGCCAGGTGGACTCGGTGTCGCTCTGCTACCGGTTCAACGGCGGCGACTTCGACTGCGTGCGGATGCTCGCCGGCGAGGGCGGCGGCGGCGTCTACGGCGCCGCGATCCCCGCGGCCGAGCCCGGGGACGTCATCGACTACTACATGATCGCCTGGGACTTCGCCGGCAACGCGGCCACCGAGCCGCCGGGCGCCCCGGGGACCTGCCACACCTTCCGGCGGCAGACCGCGGGCGTGGAGCCCGGCGGCCCGCCGGGCCGCCTGCAGCTCGAGCCGGCCCGGCCCAACCCGTTCCGGACCACGGCGGAGATCCGCTACGGGCTGCCGCGGGCGGACGCGGTCTCGCTGGTCGTGTACGACATGAACGGGCGCCGGGTCAGGACGCTGGTGTCGGGGACCATGCCGGCCGGCTTCCACCGCGCCCACTGGGACGGCCGCACGGACGCGGGCGGGATCGCCGCGAGCGGCGTCTACGTCTGCCGCCTCGCGGCCGGCGAGGCCACGCTCGCGCGCAAGCTGCTCCTCACGCGCTGAGACGCGCCTTCGCGACGGGCGGCCACCCGGTCTCCGGGTGGCCGCTCCGCGTCAGGGGCGCCCGTCCTCCGGCGCCGCGCAGACCGTCTCGCCGGCGACCACCGTGCGGCCGCGCAGGTCGAGGACCCCGTTGCCCGCCGCGACGAACCGGCCCACGCGCGGCCCACGCGCGGGTCGTCGCCGCCCGGCCCGGCTGGTAAGCTGGCGCCGCCGGCCCGGACGATGCACGGACCCGCCGCTGCGGACGCGGGACGTGGATGGTCCCCGCCGACCGTCCCGTCGCGCATCGCCCCGCTCCCCGGAGAGCCCATGCGCCGTCCTGTCGCCCTGCTCCTCGCCCTGCTCTGCCT
>CAZSQE010000316.1:0-3404 GCA_964608905.1 uncultured bacterium
ATCTCAATTCGGTTGTTGACAACCATTAGAGCAACCAGAGAAATTTCTCCGGTGCCACGCCTCCTGCTTGCCCTCATTGTTGCTTTTCTGCTCCCGGCCGTCCTTGGGGCGCAGGACATCGTCTGCGACAAAGGCGACACGGAAGTGTCGCGGCTCGAGTTCACGGGCAACCACTCGTTCCCGTCCGGCGAGCTCGCCAACGGCATCGCCACCACGGCGTCCACGTGGGCGCGCCGGCGGGGTCGTCGTCGGGCTGGGCGACGCGGGCGGCGGCGGCGGCGCCACGCCGGGCGGCCGCGCGCTCTTCGGCGACTTCCTCGCGCTGGCCGGCGCCTGGATGATGGCCGGCAACCTGCTCGTGGGCCGCCGCCTGCGCGCGGACCTCGGCCTCGTGCCCTACGTCACGGTGGTCTACTCCGCCGCCGCGGTCATCCTGCTCGCGCTCATGGCGGCCGCGGGGCAGGGCTTCCTCGGGCTCTCGCCCGCCACCTGCCTGTGGATCGCGATGCTCGCGCTGGTGCCGCAGCTGCTCGGGCACTCCAGCTTCTACTGGGCGCTGCGCTGGCTGCCGGCCTCGCTCGTGGCGGTCGCCCTGCTGGGCGAGCCCATCGGCTCGAGCCTGCTCGCCTGGGCGCTGCTGCGAGAGGTCCCCGGCCCGGTCACGCTCGCCGGCGCGGCCCTCATCCTCGCGGGCATCGCCGTGGTGGCCCGGTCGACGCCGGCCGCGGCGGCCGAGGGTTGAGCGCGCCAAGGGCCGCGGGCGTCGCCACCCGCGGCCCCGTGCGCTCCGGCCGGAGCTACTTCAGCGCTTCGAGCTTCTTCCGCAGGGCCGCGAGCGTGCCCTCCGAGCGCTGCTCGGCCGGCAGCGAGTCCGCGTAGAAGAGCGCCTCCTCGAGCGTGCGGCGCGCGCCGTCCCGGTCGCCCTTCCCGCTGAGGATGTCCGCGCGCGCCGAGTAGATGCCCAGCTTGCGCGGGCCGTACACCTTCGCCAGGGCGCGGTCCGAGGCCACCAGCGCCTCGTCCCACTTCTTCATCGCCCGGTAGGCGGCGGCCAGCCGCGCGGGCGGGTTGTAGTCGTCCGGCAGGTCCCGCTCGCTGGCCTCGAGCATCGGCACCGCCCGCTCGGGCTGGCCCAGCTCGAGGTAGGCCGACAGCCGGTGCGAATCGAAGACCGTGCGCTGCTCGGGCGTCTTCGCCCGCGCCGCCGCGCCCTCGAGGAACGCCGCCCAGTCCAGCGCCGCCTGCCGCGCGCCGAGCGAGTCGCCCGCCTGCTGCCGGGCGTCGAGCAGCGAGATGTAGAGCCCCGAGCGGTCGTCGTCGGCGATGGCCGGCGCGGTGTCGGCCAGCACCTCGCGCACGCGGCCCTCGAGGCGCGCCGCCAGCTCGGCCCGCCCCGGCGCCGTGTCGGGCAGCGCCAGCGCCGCGCCCAGCCCGTAGGCCGCGGCGTTGGCGCCCGAGGGCGTGCCCCTGAGCCGCGGCCACGCCTCGTCGGCCAGCTTCGCCCCGGCGGCGTAGTCCTTGCCGTGGTCGTACGCGAAGAGCAGCGCCTCGACCGCGCGCGGGTACGGCGCCCAGTCCGCGGGTGAGGCGGCCAGCGCCTCGGCGTAGGCCCCGGCCGCCGTGCCGTAGTCGGCCGCACCGTAGGCACGGTCGGCCCGAGCCAGCGCCTCGTCGGCCGCACCGGTGGCGCGCTTGCCCGTCACCGCCGCCTCGCCGTCGTCGAGCAGCCGCTCGAACTGGGCGAGGGTGAAACCGCCCATCCAGCGCAGCGCCACGCGCTCGTCGCGCGGGTCGAGCACGTAGTAGGTCGGCAGCCCGGCGATGGCGAGCCGCTTGCGCAGCGGCGCATTCTGCCTCTTCTCGGTGTCGATCTCGAGCCAGACGAACCGTCCGGCGTGCCGCGTGAGGGACCTATCCGTGAGGACGAAGGCCCTCATCGACCGGCAGGTGTGTCACCACGGGGCCCAGGCTTCGATGAAGAGCGGGACCTTCCGGGCCCGCGCCTCGGCGAGCGCGCGGGTGTAGTCGTCCTGGATGAACGGCAGGGCCGGGTGCGGCGCCGCGGTCGCGGACTTCAGCTTCGCGGCGGCCGCGGGGCGCGCCGGGGCGGCCGCGGCAGGAGCCGCGAGCGCCACGGCGAGCGCGAGCGAGAGTGCTGCGATGTGGGGTCTCATGGCCGGAGCGTAGCAGAGGGACGTGCCCCCCGGCCACGGCAAGCACGGGCGTGCCCAACCGGGCGACGGGCGACGGGACCGGACTGGGGGACGTGCCGGGCAGCCGCGTCCGTCGGGCGCGGGACCGCGCGCGGCGGTGCTGGTCACGGGATGAGCCGCGTCCGGCGCCCCGGCGTTGACCGCCCCGGCGCGCCCGCCTAGGCTCGTCGGCGCCCGCAGCATCCCTTTCGTCACGCACCTTCCCGGGGGATCCCGTCATGCGATTCGCGCCCGCCCGCGCCGCGGCCTGCGTCCTCGCCGCCCTGCTGTGCCCCGCCGTCCCGGCCCTCGCCGAGCCCGCCGCCACCGGTCTCTTCGCCCCGGTGGCGCGGCAGCTGCACATCGCCCGGCTGAAGCTCCAGGCCATCCCGCCGGCGGAGGTCACCCCCGAGTACGTCGAGCTGCTGCTGGCCACCGGGCAGCCGGACGCGGCCGCGGCGGAGCTGAAGCGCCTGCGGGGCGAACCACGCGCCGTGGCGCTGGCGAAGGCGCGCGTGCACCTCGTGCGGCAGGACTTCGCCGCGGCCGAGCCGGTGCTCAAGGCGGTCGCGGCGCGGCGCGACCCCGACGACCGCGAGCGGCAGCTCCTCCACGCCTGGCACTGGGCGCACGACGACGCGGCGCGCGTGGACACGCTCACGCTGGGCGCCTCGTTGGCGCCCGGCACCGACGCGCCGCTGCCCGACCTGCTCGCCGCCGGCCGGCTGGCCTACGAGCTGCTGCGCTACGCGCGGGCCGAGTCGTGCTTCGCGCGCGCCATCGAGCGCACGGCGCTGTCGCTGCCCGAGGGGACGCCGGGGCCGGCCGGCCCGGCCGAGGAGCTGCGCCTGGTCCAGCGCTCGGCGGCGCTCGCCGGCATGGCGCAGGTGCTCATCAAGCGCCGCGACTACGACGGGGCGCTGGCGCGGCTGACCGAGGCGCTCGACGCCCGCGCCACCTCCGAGGCGCTCACGGTGCTGACCGAGGCGCTCATCCGGCTGGGGCGCACCGACGAGGCCATCACCGCCGCCGAGTGGGCCTGCCGCCTGAACCCCTACAACGACCTGGCGCACTACTACCGCGGCAACGGCTACACGCGGAAGAGCTACACCCAGCTGCTCGCGGCCAACCCGCGCGTCTTCGCCGACTCGACCGGCGGCGCCGCCCTCGCGCGGGCCGACGGCCTGCTCGCGGCGGGCGACCGCGCCGGGG
>CAZSQE010000317.1:0-3394 GCA_964608905.1 uncultured bacterium
GTTCTACCCGCCCGGCACCCGCCCGGGCGATTTCCTCGCCCACTACGCGCGTCACTTCCCGGCGGTGGAGGTGAACGCCACCTACTACCGCGTCCCTCCGCCGGCGGCCATCGCCGCGATGGAGCGCAAGACGCCGCCGGGGTTCCGCTTCCTGGTCAAGGTGAACCAGGCCATGACCCACGAACGCCTGCTCGAGCCGTCCCTGGTGCGCGACTTCCGCGCGGCGCTCGCGCCCCTCAAGGAGGCGGGCAAGTTCGACGGCCTGCTGGCCCAGTTCCCGTGGGGCTTCCGCCGCACGCCGGCGAACGAGGCCCACCTCGCCTCGCTGCGGGGGGCGCTGGCGGACGACCCGCTGTTCGTGGAGTTCCGCCACGACTCCTGGGCCGGCCCCGACGTGGCGGACCGGCTGCGCGGCGCGGGGCTCGGCTTCTGCGCGGTGGACGAGCCTGCGCTCGAGGGCCTCATGCCGCCGGTCGCGCACGTGACCGCGGCGGATGCCTACGTGCGCTTCCACGGACGGAACGCGCGCAACTGGTGGGGCGCGGCCCGCGAGGTCGCCGGCCGCGGCCTGCCCGCGGACGCGCCGCGCGGGGCGTCCGCGGGCGCCTCCGGGGACCGCTACGACCACGACTACACGGCCGACGAGCTGCGGGAGTGGATCGGGAAGGTGCGCGAGCTGGCCAACCAGGCCCGCCGCACCTACCTGTTCTTCAACAACTGCCACGCCGGGCAGGCGGCGCGCAGCGCGAAGCTGATGCAGCAGCTGTTGCGGCAGCACGGGCTGCCCGTGTGAGCCGGGTCCCGGGGCGCGGACCGGAATGACACGACGGCCACCCTCGCGAACGAGGGTGGCCGTCTCCTGAGGGACCTGTGCAGGTCCGGTGTTAGCGGTACAGGGTCTTGATGGCGCCCCAGGTGGACTTCTCGGTCGGCACCACGCAGCTGCCGTAGAGCGTCAGCGTGATGTCGTGCACGTCCCAGTAGGTCCCGTGCGAGCCGTCCGCCTGGCAATCCGACGGGCCCTTGAACGGCGGGAACGGTCCGGGGATCGCGGGGCCGACCGGCGTGTAGCCCACGAACTCGGCGTTCGAGATGGCCATCTCGAAGCACTCCGTGTAGCCGTCGATGGGGCCGCGCAGGTTGATGTTGCTCACCACGCCGACGAGCTGGCCCGCCTGGTACTGCTTGGTGGCGATGATGCGGAAGGTGCTCAGCGTGCTGGTGTAGTACGGGTCGCCGCCCGCCCAGGCGCCGGTGCCCGACAGCCAGAGCAGGCCGCCGACGTAGTCGGTGCGGTAGATGCGCTGGCCGTAGCCGTACGCGTCCACGTCGTCGTAGGTGAGCACGGGCGCGGAGGCGATCTGCGGACAGCTCACCGCCCAGTTGGTGCCGAGCGTCGTGCCGTCGTAGGAGGCGGCCATGACCAGGTTGCCGATCTGGCCCTCGGCCATGTCGGCCGGCATGGACTCGGTGGCCCGGCCCGGCAGCACCTGGCCGTACAGCGTCTTATACGTCCCGACGGCAGGAGCGGCAGCCATGACCACCACCGGGACGAGAACCAGCACTGCGGTGAACAGCAGCATCAATCTGCGCATGGGGCACCTCGCGAGATGTTGAGCGCTCAGGACGGGGGCCTGAGAAGCAGGGGAAGCGGCCTGTCGCTACCTATGCATCATACCCCTGCCGGTCCGTCATTGGCCAACGAAATCGGGACTTGGAGGGGTCGCATTTCCATGGCCGTCTCGATATGGAAACATTGTGCAAACCGGTTCCCGAGCCGTCCACCGCAGCGTCCGCACGAGGCCCTTGGATGAACGGAAGCCCCCGGAGGTGCAGGGGAAGCGCCTCCGGGGGCTTGCGAGGCACTCCCGGGGGCCGCCCGCCCCGGGAGCCGAGGTGGCCCTAGTCCGCCAGGCCCGTGACGTCCTCGGCCTTCCCGTCCCCGCCGCCGCCCAGCACCGGGTAGGAGCCCGGGACCGCCGGGGCGTACTTCGCCGCCAGGGCGCCGGTGCCCGTGACCTTCAGCTTCTCGAACAGGAAGCGGAACTTGGCCTCGAGCGCCTGGCCGATGGCCTCGCGCGTCGCCGGGGGCAGGCCCCACAGTTCGCGCTTGAACATCCCGGTGGCCTGCTTGCGCGCCTTGTAGAGGAACTGCTCCTCGGTGTCGCCGGCCTTGCGCTCGCCCGCGGCCTCGACCCGGAGCCGGTCGTAGATGGCCTGCTTCAGGTCGGCCGGGAAGGTGGGGTGGTCGAGCACCATGTTCTGGAACTCGGTGGCCAGGTGGATCTCGATGGCGCCGAGCTGGGGGAAGCGGTCGAACAGCTCGGCCGGCAGCGTCGAGGCGCCGTGCTGCACCGCGCCGCCCATGCCGTAGCGCTCGACCGCCATCTTCGAGAGCCGCTCGATGACGCCGAAGTCCACCTTGACCTGGGCGATGCTGCCGTCGGGCAGCGGCACGCCGCCGTGCGAGGTCCCGGTCTGGATGGAGATCTTGCTGATGCCCGCGGCGCCCGGCGCCTCGGCCGCCAGCGCGCGGCCGTACACCGCCATGAACGCCTCCAGCTCCTCGGGGGTCGAGTTGTGGCCGCCCACCTCGCCGATCTCGCCGCCGACCGAGATGGTCACGCCCTTCGGCTCCAGGCCGCGGATGAAGGCGGTCAGCTGCGCGCAGAGGGTGCCGTTCAGCTCCTGCTGGGCCTCGAGGTCGCCCTTCGACAGGTCGACCAGCGTCGAGGTGTCGATGTCGATGTTGTAGAAGCCGGCGGCGACGGCCTCGCGGGCCAGGTCCCGCACCGCCTGCAGCTCGGCGGCGGGATCGTCGGCGTACTTCCTGGCGTTGACCTGGAAGTGGTCGCCCTGCACGAAGAGCGGGCCGGTGAGCCCCTCGCGCAGCGCCGCCGCCAGCACGACGAACGTGTACTCGGCCGGCCGCTGCCCGGTGTAGCTGACCTCCGAGCGCGCGATCTCGAGCAGGACGGCGCCGACGTCGAGCGCCTTGCGCGCCCGCATCAGGGCGCGGGCGGTGTCGTAGGACATGGCCCGTATGTTGATGGCCGGCACGGTGAAGCCGGCCGGCACCTCGCGGCGTCCCCGCGCGGCGTAGAGCCCCTGGATCGAGGCGGGGTAGAGGCCGGCGGAGCGGGCCTGCGCCAGCACGGCCGCCCGGGCGGCGTCGCGCAGCTCGGGCGCGGCGAACACGCCGGTCCACACCAGCCGGTCGAGGGCTTCGCCGTTGCCGGTGGCGAGGGCGGCCGTGGCGTGGCGGACTTCTTCGAGGTTCCTGAGTTCCATGCTCTCCCTGCCTTCCCTTGGACGCGGGGCCGCGGCCTCGGCGCGCCGCGCCCCGTGGTGGTGGTTTCGATGGTCCGGATGGATGTGCGGCGCAGTATAGCCC
>CAZSQE010000318.1:0-3393 GCA_964608905.1 uncultured bacterium
CCCCGAATCCCGCTCGTCCCACCCCCGGGCCTGTGCTAGCTTGCCCGCGGCCGCGACACGGTTTGCAGGGTTGACGGACACCGCCGGGAGGACCCATGGACGTCGTCTGGCTGGCACGTCTGCAGTTCTCGCTGACCATCATGTTCCACTTCCTGTTCCCGCCCATCACCATCGGGCTGGCCTTCCTCATCCTGCTCTTCGAGACGGCGCGCTGGCGCACGGGGAAGGACGTCTACCGGCGGGCCTCGGACTTCTGGCTCCACGTCTTCGCCGTGACCTTCGTGGTCGGCGTGGCGACCGGCATCGTCATGGAGTTCGAGTTCGGCACGAACTGGGCGGCCTTCTCGCGCTTCGTCGGCGACATCTTCGGCGCCCCGCTGGCGGCGGAGGGGGTCTTCGCCTTCTTCCTCGAGTCGGGCTTCATCGGCCTGCTGCTGTTCGGGCGCAAGCGCATCTCCTCCTTCGCGCGCTGGTTCGCCTCGCTCATGGTGGCGCTGGGCACGACGCTCTCGGCCTTCTGGATCCTCGTCGCCAACTCGTGGATGCAGACGCCGGCCGGCTTCCGCGTCGAGGGCGGCCGGGCGGTGCTCACCGACTTCGGCGCCGCGGTGCTGAACGCCTCGACCTGGCCCCGCTTCCTGCACACCGTGGCGGCGTGCTGGACGATGGGGGCCTTCCTCATGGCCGGGGTGGCCGCCTGGTACTACCTCAAGGGCCGCCGCTCGGACGTGGCGCGGGTCTCGCTCAAGCTGGGCACGGTGATGATGGTGCTGAGCGTCGTCCTCAACGTGGCCACCGGCGACCACCACGCCAAGCAGGTGGCGGCCACGCAGCCGGTCAAGTTCGCGGCCATGGAGGGGCTGTTCGACACGCAGGCGGGCGCGCCGCTGGTGGTCTTCATGCTGCCGCCCACGCAGGAGGGACCGCGCGGGGGGCCGGCCATCCTCATCCCCAAGGCGGCCTCCATCCTCGCCTTCGGCGACCCCGGCGCCGAGGTGAAGGGTCTGCGCGACTACCCGCCCACGGACTGGCCGCCACTGGCCGTCACCTTCTCGGCGTTCCACATCATGGTGGCGATCGGCGGCCTGATGCTGCTCGTCGGTCTCGCCGGCCTGTGGTTGCTCTGGCGCCGGAGGCTGGAGGAGGCACGCTGGTGGCAGCGCCTCGCGTTCTGGTCCATCCCGCTGCCGATGATCGCCATCCAGCTCGGCTGGATGACGGCCGAAGTGGGCCGGCAGCCGTGGATCGTGCAGGGCCTGATGCGCACGCGCGACGGGGTGTCCAAGGTGGTGAGCGGCCCCGAGCTGGTGTTCTCGATCGTGCTCTTCAGCGTGCTCTACGTCGTGCTGGGGGCGCTGTGGCTCTTCCTGCTGCGGCGGGAGATCGTCCACGGGCCGCAGACCGGGAGCGAAGGGGAGGTGCGCCATGCTGCCGCTTGAGACCGCCTGGTTCCTCCTGGTCGGGGTGCTGCTGGCCGGTTACGCCATCCTCGACGGCTTCGACCTCGGGGTGGGGATGCTGCACACCTGCGTGGCAAAGGACGACACCGAGCGACGCAAGGTCATCAACGCCATCGCGCCGGTCTGGGACGGCAACGAGGTCTACCTGCTGCTCGGCGGCGGCGCCATCTTCGCCGCCTTCCCCCGGGTGTACGCGACGGTGTTCTCGGGCTTCTACGTGGCGCTCATGCTGCTGCTGGCGGCGCTCATTGTGCGGGCGGTCTGCCTCGAGTTCCGCAGCAAGCTGCCGGACTCGCGCTGGCGCACGACGTGGGACTGGGCCTTCGTCGTCTCGTCGTTCCTGACCTCGCTGCTCTTCGGCGTGGCGCTGGGCAACATCCTGCACGGCGTGCCGCTCGACGCCGAGCAGGAGTACGCGGGGACGTTCCTCGGCCTGCTGAACCCGTACTCGCTGCTGGTGGGGCTGATGGCGGTGGCGCTGTTCCTGATGCAGGGCGCCGCCTGGCTCAACCTCAAGACCGAGGGCGAGGTGCGCCAGAAGGCCCGGTCGCGGGCGAAGGCGGCCTGGGCCGCGCTGCTCGTGCTCTGGGTGGTGGCGCTGGCCACGTCCCCGCTCGCGACGCCGCACCTGTGGCGGGCCTACGCGAACCCGCTGGCCTGGGCGGCCCCGGTGCTGTTCGTCGTGGCCATGGTCGTCTTCCGCCTGCTGCTCGCGCGGGAGCGGCCGGCGCTGGCCATGCTGTTCTCCTCGCTGGCCACGGCCATGCTCATGGCCATCGTCGGCCAGGGGCTCTACCCGGACCTCGTCCCGGCGCGGGGGATGGGCGAGTCGCTGACCGTCACCAACGCCTCCTCGACGCCGCTCGCGCTCACGGTCATGCTGGTCATCGCGCTCGTCGGCATGCCCATCGTCATCGGCTACACCATCTACATCTACTCGCGCTTCCGGGGCCCGGTGAAGCTGGACGAGCACAGCTACTGAGCCTCCGCGCCGGCACGCCGCGGCCCGCTCCGGGCCCGCCTTCGGCGGGCGCCCGGGGCGGGCCGCCGTGCTATGCTCGGCGCGATGGCCCGTCCCCGACCCGAGCACATCGCCTGGAGCAAGGCCGCGCACGGCCGCTGGCCGCTCGGCCTGGCCGACACCGCCTGGCAGGAAACCACCACCTTCGTCCACTTCCCGGGCCCCGACGGCGGGGACGCGTTCGCCGCGTACGCGGCGGAGCGTTTCCGGCTGCTGGTGGCGCCCGGGCGGTTCTTCGGGGAACCGCGCGGCGCGCGCGTCGCCCTGGGCGGGGAGCCCGGGGCCTTCGCGGCCGCGCTCGACACCTTTTAGGAGGCCGTTCGCGCCTTCGCGCGCGGGACGGCCGGGGAGACGGCATGAGCGACGAGACCATCCTCGAACGCATCCAGCAGGACATGACCGCGGCGATGAAGGCCCGCGAGACCGCCACCCTGAGCACGCTGCGCATGCTGAAGGCGGCGCTCATGGAGGCGAAGACGAAGAAGGCGAAGGACGCCGCGCTCACGCGGGACGAGGAGATCGAAATCCTGCAGCGCTACGCCAAGAAGCGGCGCGAGACCATCGAGGAGCTGCAGAGGATCGGGCGCGCCGACCTGGTCGCGCACGAGGAGTGCGAGATCGCCGTCACCCGGCGCTACCTGCCGCAGATGCTCTCGGACGACGAGGTGCGCGCCGTGGTGCGCGAGGCGGTGGCGACGACCGGCGCCGCCGGACCGAAGGACATGGGCAAGGTGATGGGCGCGGTCATGGCCCGGGTCAAGGGGCGCGCCGACGGGGCGACCGTCTCGCGCCTGGTCAAGGAGACGCTGGGCGGCTGAGCGGCGCCGCCGGCGCCCCGGCGGAGGTGTCGGGCGGCCCGCCCGCGCCGCGCGCGGGCCGCCGCGCGCTGTCGGGCGCGGCGGGGGCCAGCCG
>CAZSQE010000319.1:0-3391 GCA_964608905.1 uncultured bacterium
GTGCTAGGATGCGCGCACGGCCGGTGGGGCCGTGGAGAGGAGCCGACCTCTTGGAAGACGCGCGCGTGTCATGGACGACGGAAGCGGAGGGCGGGATCCGCGCCCTGCCCGACGTGGACGATGCCCGCATCCTCGTCGAGGGCGGGGAGGTGCGCGAGATCCACGTCATCTCCGGGTCGCGCAAGCCGGCCAAGCTCATCGTCAAGGACGTGGTCGGGCTGATGTGGACCCGCTACAACCGCCGCATCGACCACCGCGTCGTCGGCGTCGTGCGGGTGGGACCCCGCGCCAACGGGAAGCCCGTCGCCGAGGCGGCGCCGCTCCCCGTGGCGCCGGCCCCCGCGGGCGAGGAGGCGCAGCGCATCCGCTTCGGGAGCGTCAACCTCTACATGGACGGCGCGCGCGCCCAGGCGCAGGTGGAACTGCGCTGGAAGGGCGTGCTGCGCATGGGCAGCGCCTCGGGCTGGTGCTCGCGGGAGGGCGCCCACCGGCTGGTGGCGGCCGCGACGCTGGGGGCGCTGCAGGAGTTCCTGGACGACGACGTCGCCCTCGGCGTCGAGGCGGTCGAGGTCGTCCGGATGAGCGGGCACGAGGTGGCCATCGTGGGCCTCGCGCTGCTCACGCACCGGCAGGAGAAGATCCTGACGGGTTGCTGCACGGTGGGGCGGGACCTGCCGCAAGCGGTCGTCCTGGCCACCCTGTCGGCATTGAACCGTGTGATCGGCGGCCTGAAGACGCGGGAGCCGATCGAGTACGTCTTGAGACCGGCATCGACGTAGGAGCCAGCGGAGCGACAAGACGATCGAGTAGCGAAGCGAAGCCACCTGACGGGAAGTCGGACGTACCCCGCAGAATCCGCGACTGCAAAGGAGGTGGGCTTCGTGGAACTCATCCTCGAGATCTTGGAGTTCTTGGGTCGGGCGGGCTGGTAAGGTTCCAGCTCGCAGCACCTGAGCAGTAGCCTCCGAAACGGATGCCGGTCTCCTCTATGTCGCGAGCCGCGCACCAGGCCCCGCAGGACCGAAACCGCATGAGCGAATCCTCCGCTCCCGTCAGCCCCCGCGCCTTCCGGCTGTACCTCGCGCTGGTGGTGCTGGCGGCGGCCGCCGGCTACGCGCTCCTCACGCCGGGGGCCGGCGCGGCCCGCCCGTTCGCCCTCGGCGTGGTCCTCGTGCTCATGGTGGTGAGCGAGGTCCGCCCGGTGGCCCTGCCGAGCGGCGGCTACGCCACCGGCAGCGCGGTCATCGACCTGGCCTCCATCATCATCCTCGGCCCGGTGTGGACCGCGTGGGTGGACCTGGTCAGCACGGTCGTGGTGCAGGGCGTGCTGCTGCGCAAGCCGGCGGTGCGCGTGCTCCACAACGTCTCCATCTTCGGCCTCACCACGCTGGCCGCCGGGTACGGGTTCGTGCTCGCCGGCGGCACGGTGGGCGAGTTGGACTTCCCGCGCGACATCGCGCCGCTGCTGGTCTGCGGCGGGCTCTACTTCCTCTTCAACTCGGCCTTCGTCTCGATCGTGCTCGGCCTGACGAGCGGCCCCGGACCGTGGCGCATCTGGCAGCGCAACTTCCTGCAGGGCATCCTCCACCACCTTTCCTTCATCGCCCTGGGCACGCTGGTGGCGGTGGTGTACTTCGGGGCGGGGCCGTGGGGCCTGGCGCTGGTGGTCATCCCCTTCCTGGTGGCGCGGCACTCCTTCGGCGTCTACATGGAGATCCGCGCCGACCTCAAGGAGTTCGTGCGCGCCCTGTCCGAGGTGCTCGAGGAGGTGGACCCCTACACGCGGCACCACTCGCACCGCGTGGCGCAGTACGGCGTGCGGCTGGCGCGGGGCATGCGGCTGTCCGAGCGCGAGGTGGAGGAGATCGAGTACGCCGCGCTGGTGCACGACCTGGGCAAGATCGGCCCGCAGCACCAGCACATCCTGCAGAAGCCGGGCACGCTCTCGCGCGAGGAGCAGCGCACGCTGCGCGGGCACCCGGCGGCCGGGGCCGAGATCGTGGCGCGGGTGCGGGCGCTGCGGCGCTCGGCCGAGATCGTGCGCACCCACCACGAGCGGCCCGACGGGCAGGGCTATCCGCTGGGGCTGCGGGCCGGGGACGTGCCGGTGGGGGCGCGCATCCTGAACGTGGCCGACGCCTTCGACGCCATGACCTCGGACCGTCCCTACCGCCGCGCGCTGTCGCAGGCGGCGGCGCTCGACGAGCTGCGGCGCGCCGCCGGCAGCCAGTTCGACGGCGACGTGGTGGCCTGCCTGCTGCGCCTGCACGAGGCCGGGCAGTTCCCGCTCATCCCCAGCCCGACCAGCGAGGACCTGCAGCTGCTGCGGCTCAAGCCCCGCGAGGCCCAGGGCTGATGCGCTACCGCGACGCCGGGGTGGACATCGCGCGTGCCGACGGGCTCAAGCGCGAGCTCGGCGAGGCGGTGCGCTCGACGTGGCGCCCGGGCGTGGCCCCGCTGACGGGCGGCTTCGCCGGTGTGATGGCGCTGCCGGAGGGCGCGGGGCGCCTGGTGGCCGCGAGCATGGACGGGGTGGGCACCAAGCTGCACCTGGCGCTGGCCGCCGGCCGGGTGGCCGGCGCCGCCGGCGACCTCGTGCGGCACGGCGCCGACGACCTGCTGGTGCACGGGGCGCGCCCGCTCGCCTTCCTCGACTACGTCGCGCAGTCGCGCCTCGAGCCCGCCGTCGTGCTGGCCGCGGTGCGGGGCATGGCCGCGGCCTGCCGCGAGGTGGGGGCGGTGCTGCTGGGGGGCGAGACCGCCGAGATGCCGGACACCTACCTGCCCGGCGTGGTGGACGTGGCCGGCTGCATGCTCGGGACGCTGTCCGACGACCGCCTGCTGGACGGCGCGCGGGTGCGGCCGGGCGACGTGCTGCTGGGGCTGGCCTCGGCCGGCCTGCACACGAACGGCTACTCGCTGGCCCGCGCGGTGCTGGCGCGCTCGGGGCTCGGCCTGGACGACGCCCTGCCCGGCGGCGCGGGCGAGAGCGTGGGCGAGGCGCTGCTCGCCCCGCACCGCTGGTACGGGCCGGCCCTGCACGCGGCGCTGGACGCCGGCCGCGTGCACGCCCTGGCGCACGTGACCGGCGGCGGCATCGCCGGCAACCTGGTGCGGGTGCTGCCGGAAGGCTGCCGCGCCCGCGTCGAGCCGGACGGCTGGGACTGGCCGCCGCTCGTGCGCTGGCTCGTCGAGGCGGGCGAGGTGCCGCTCGACGACGCGCGCCGGGCGCTGAACCTGGGCGTCGGCATGGTGGTGGTGTGCGCCCCCGGGGTGGTGGACGAGCTCGTGCCCGGCTTCGAGCGGGCGGGCGAGCGCGTCTTCCGGCTGGGCTCGATCCTCCCGGGCGAGCGCGGCGTGGACTGGGCGGGGGGCCCGGGGGGCTGAGCGC
>CAZSQE010000320.1:0-3387 GCA_964608905.1 uncultured bacterium
GCGCGGCCCGGGGCGCGGGTGGACGGCGTGACCGTGCAGCGCATGGTGCGGCGTGGCGACGGCCTCGAGCTCATCGTCGGCGCGCGGCAGGACCCGGTGTTCGGCGCGGTCATCCTGGTCGGCATGGGCGGCGTGACCGCCGAGGTGCTGCGCGACCGCACCCTCGGCCTGCCGCCGCTCAACGAGCGCCTGGCGCGGCGCATGCTCGAGTCGCTGCGCGCCTGGCCGCTGCTCGAGGGCTACCGCGGCCGGCCGGGGGTGAACCTCGAGCGCCTGGTCGAGGTGCTCATGCGCTTCTCCTACCTGGTCGCCGACTACCCGGAGATCGCCGAGCTGGACGTGAACCCGCTGCTGGTCACCCCCGACGACGTGGTCGCGCTCGACGCGCGCATCATCGTGGATCGCGCCCGGCTCGCCGCGCCGCCGAAGCCCTACGCGCACCTGGCGCTGCGGCCGTACCCCGAGGAGCTCGAGCGGCGCGTCACGCTGCGGGACGGCGAGAAGCTGCTGCTGCGGCCCATCCGCCCGGAGGACGAGCCGCACTGGATCCGCATGCTCGACGCCTGCTCGCGCGAGACCATCTACATGCGCTTCCGCTACATGTTCCAGTGGGCGACGCACGAGGTGGCGACGCGCTACTGCTTCACCGACTACGACCGCGAGATCGCCATGGTGGCGGAGCGCGAGGACGCGGGCGAGCCGCGGCTGGTGGGGGTGGGCCGCCTGGTGCGCGATCCCGGCCACGACACCGCCGAGTACGCGGTGCTCATCAGCGACGCCTGGCAGAACCGCGGCCTGGGCGGGGTGCTCACCGACGTCTGCGAGGAGATCGCCCGCGGCTGGGGCCTGAGCCACATGGTCGCCCAGACCACCGCCGACAACGCCCGCATGCTGGCCCTGTTCCAGAAGCGCGGCTACGCCATCGAGCCCGACGACGAGGGGCTCATGAAGGTGGAGAAGGCGCTGCGGTAGGCGGCCCCACCACCCCCGGGGGCACGAAGATGGCCCCGGCTCGCGCCGGGGCCGTCTGCGTGCGGGGCCGCGCGCCGTGGCGCTACATGCTCTCCTCCTCGCGCGCGAGCACCTCCTCGCGCTCGTCGGCCGTCAGCCGCGGCGTGAACCAGCGCTGGGCGATGACCGTGGGCACGATGGCCGAGCCGATGACCACGGTGAGCAGGACCGAGAACTGGACGTGGTCGATCAGGCCGGCCTGCAGTCCGTAGAGCGACGAGATGGTGCCGAAGGTGAGCCCGGTGCTCATGAGCAGCGTCGTGTAGGTTGCGGCCCCCGGCACGTGCCGCCGGGCGAGCGGGAACACGCCCACCGCCTTGGCCGCGAGCTTGACCGCAAGGAAGCCGCCCACCAGCGCCAGCTGGGGCCCCAGGGCGCCGAGCGAGACGTTCATCCCGCCCTTGAGGAAGAAGAAGGGCGTGATGGCGCCGAAGGCGACGATGCGCAGCTTGCGCTGCAGCTCGGGGTGGCGGCCGAACATGGGGGCGAGGACGAGGCCGAGCACGAAGACCGGGAGCACGGCGTGGCTCCGGCCGAAGCCCGCCAGCAGCATGAGTCCCAGCAGCAGCGTGAAGAGCAGCTTGATCTCCGGCTCGATGACGCGGCTGCCGTAGCGCGTGAACACCCACGGCAGCGCGCGCGGCGCGACGAGGACGACCACGGCGGAGACGCCGAGGAAGACGGCCGCGGGCCAGCCGGGCTGGGCGAAGATCAGCGACAGGGCCAGCGCGGTGCCGATGTCGGTGATGAAGGTCGCGGCCATGATGAGCTTGCCCGACTCGGTCCGATTGAGCCCCGTCTCGACCAGCACCGCGTAGACCACGGCCAGCGAGGTGGTCGAGAGGGCGATGCCGGCGATGAGCGAGGCGCGCGGCGTCCAGTGCGCGACGAAGGCGGCGAAGGCGGCCGCGGCCAGGAAGGGGAGCAGGAACGACGCCCCGCCCAGGGCGAGGCTGGGCTTGAGCTTGCTGCGCAGCAGGCCGGGGTCCACCTCGGCGCCGGCGAGGAACGTCAGGAGCACGCCGGCGAACTGCGCCGGGAAGTCGAGCCAGGGCGCGCCGTGGATGCCGAGGAGGTTGCCGGCCAGCACCCCGGCCAGGATCTCGATGATTGCCACCGACAGCGCCCACTCGACCGCCAGGACGCTCGCCAGGCAGACGAGCGCAGCCAGCAGGACCGCCACCGCCAATGTCTCCACGTTCCGCCTCCTCGAAGCTCGGGCGGTGGCGGGAACGGAATGACTCCCACCGCCTGGGTCACGGTAGGAGTCATCAGCCCCGGGGTGGGGCGGTTGGGGGCGGAACTCCATCGCCCTGAAGCGCGGCCAGTGTAGCAGGCTTCCGAGCCTCGTCCAGCGAGGAGTGCTTGCGAGGGGTGCTTCCGTGAGGGTGCGGGGCGCCTCGCCGTGACCGGGGTCTCGGGGCCCCGGCCGCCTGCCGCCGCCCGGTCGCCGACGCGGGGCCGGCGAGGCGACCGGCGACGCCCGATTGACGGTTCCCGGCCACCGGCCGGGGCGGTATGCTCGTAGCGCACCGGATTCCCCCCGGCGGCCCGTCGGACCGAGTCCCTCGGCCGCATCCGCGAGACCCATGTCGCGCCCGGCCGTGCGCGACCGCGTCGCGGCCCGCGCGCCCAGCTTGCGAGGGGGGCCATGATGGGTGACGCGCAGAGCATCCCCGGATTGTCGCACCAGATTCTCGTCCAGATCGAGATCGAGCGCGGCCGGATCCACTGCTACCCGCAGCGCGCCTTCGATGCGATCATCTACCGGCCGCGGCGGGGCACGCGGGCCCCGGCCCGTCCGCTCGAGGTGCGCTGGGTCGTGACGGGACTGCGGGAGGACCAGTTCATCCGGATCGTGCCGAAGCAGAGGGGAGACCGGACCTTCGCGCGCGGGGCCTTCCAGGTCGGTCCCCGCACCAACACCGTGACCAGCGGGGCGCCGCGGCACGGGGCGGGACCGGGGCACTGCTTCCTGTGGCGCTACGGCATCTTCCTGCACCGCGGCGCGGGCAAACGGCCGCTGGCCCACCTCGACCCGGGCATCATCATCAAGGACTACCCGTAGGCGGCCCAACGACGGCAGGCCTCTCTCGCGGGCCCGCGCGCGGCCGGGGCCGGCCGTCGAGGAGACGCCCGCGGGACCGGACGGCGACTCAGGCGCCGCTGCGGGCGGCGCCCGGGCCCGTGAGCCGCCGGTACTCCGGGTCGTCGCGCAGCGGGGCGAACTCGTCCTCGCCGGCCAGGCCCTGCGCCGGGTAGCCGAGCCCCACGGCGCTCCGCAGCGCCGCCAGCGCCTTCGCGCGCTCGCCGCAGACGCTCCAGGCCTTGGCGACCCAGACCGCGCAGTCGGCCGACGTCTCCAGCGCCGCCGGG
>CAZSQE010000321.1:0-3382 GCA_964608905.1 uncultured bacterium
GCGCGCGGCCGCCGCCCGCAGTCGCGCGACCGCCCGCTCCCGGCCGACCAGCCAGATCACCTCGAACAGCCCGGGAGCGGTCTTGCGGCCGGTGAGCGCCACGCGGGCCGCGGCCATCAACTCGCCCGCCTTCACCCCCTGCGCCGCGGCGAGTTCCCGCGTGCCCCGTTCGAGGCTGGCCAGGCCGAACCCGGCGTCGGCCTCGAGCACGCCGGCCAGCGCCTCGAGCCGCGGCCCCGTGCCCGGCTTCGCCAGCAGCTCGGCCCAGGCCTCCGGCTCGAGCGCGAGCGCGTCGTCGAGCGCGAAGGCGCCGAGCGGCTCCACGTCGGCCAGGGTGCGCACGCGCTCGCCCAGCGCCCGCACCAGGACCGTCCACCACTCCACCGGGTGCGCGGCCAGGTCGCGGCCGCGGCCGGCGAGGAAGCGCCGGACCAGCTCCGTGCGCTCGGCCTCCGGCAGGCGCTTCAGGTGCTGGCCGTTCAGCCACTGCAGCTTCTCCAGGTTGAAGACCGCCGGGTTGCGGCTCACGCGCTCGAGCCGGAAGGCCTGCTCCAGCTCGGCGAGCGTGAACAGCTCGGTCTTCCCGTCCAGCGCCCAGCCCAGCAGGGCGAGGAAGTTCACCATCCCCGCCGGCAGGTAGCCCAGGTCGCGGTAGGCGGCGACCGAGGTGGCGCCGTGGCGCTTCGACAGGCGCGAGCCGTCGTCACCGAGGATCATCGAGACGTGGGCGAAGACCGGCGTCTCCCAGCCGAAGGCCTCGTAGAGCACGATCTGGCGCGGCGTGTTCGAGATGTGGTCGTCGCCGCGGATGACGTGGCTGATGGCCATCGCGTGGTCGTCCACCACGCAGGCGAAGTTGTAGGTGGGCAGCCCGTCGGCCCGCAGCAGCACGAAGTCGTCGAGCACGTCGCGGCGGAAGGCGACGCGGCCGCGCACCGCGTCCTCCCACGCCGTCTCGCCGGCCGGGTCGAGGGCGAAGCGCAGCGCCCACGGCCGCTCCTCCGCCTCGAGCCGCGCGCGCGCCGCGGCGTCGAGCCGGCGGCAGCGGCCGTCGTAGCCCGGCGGCGCCTGCTGCCGCGCCTGCTCCTCGCGCATCGCCTCCAGCTCGGCCGGCGTGCAGTAGCAGCGGTAGGCGTGGCCGGCCCGCTCGAGCGCCCCGGCGTGGTCCCGGTAGAGCCCGCGCCGCTCGGACTGGAAGTACGGCCCGTGCGGGCCGCCCACGCCCGGGCCCTCGTCCCACGCCAGCCCCAGCCAGGCCAGGCTGTCGAGGATGGCGCGCACCGACTCGTCGGTGGAACGGGCGGCGTCGGTGTCCTCGATGCGCAGCACGAAGACGCCCCCCTGCCCACGGGCGAAGAGGTGGTTGTAGAGCGCGGTGCGCGCCCCGCCCACGTGCAGGTAGCCGGTGGGGCTGGGTGCGAAGCGGACGCGGACGGACACCGCCTACCCCTGCCGTTTCTCGATCCGCGCCCAGCTGTCCTTCAGGGTCACGGTCCGGTTGAAGACCGGCGCGCCGGGACGCGAGTCGCCCGGGTCGGCGCAGAAGTAGCCGTTGCGCTCGAACTGCAGCGCCTGCCCGGGCACCGCCGCCGCCAGCGACGGCTCGAGCCTGCAGCCGGCCAGCACCTGCAGCGAACCGGGGTCGAGGCCCTGCACGAAGTCGAGGCCCTCGGGCACGTCGTCGGGGCGCTCGGCCTTGAACAGGGTGTCGTAGAGGCGCACCTCCGCCTCGACCGCGTGCGCCGCCGAGACCCAGTGGATGGTCGCCTTGACCTTGCGGCCGTCGGGCGTGTCGCCGCCGCGCGTGGCCGGGTCGTAGCGCGCGCGCAACTCGACCACCTCGCCGCTCGCCGGGTCCTTCACCACCCCGGTGCAGGTGACCAGGTAGGCGTACCGCAGCCGCACCTCCACCCCCGGGCTGAGCCGGTGGTACTTCGGCGGCGGCACCTCGCGGAAGTCGTCCCGCTCGATGAAGATCTCGCGCGCGAACGGCACGCGGCGCGTGCCCATCGCCGGGTCCTCGGGGTTGTTGACCGCCTCCATCTCCTCGACCTGCCCCTCCGGGTAGTTCTCGATCACCACCCTGAGCGGGCGCAGCACCGCCATGGCGCGGGCGGCGCGGCGGTTGAGGTCCTCCCGCACGAAGTGCTCGAGCAGCGCCAACTCGACCAGGTTCTCGCGCTTGGCCACGCCGATGCGCTCGGCGAAGGCGCGGATGGCCGCCGCCGGGTAGCCGCGCCGGCGCATCCCCGAGATGGTGGGCATGCGCGGGTCGTCCCAGCCGCTCACGTGGCCCTCCTGCACGAGCCGCAGCAGCTTGCGCTTGCTCATCACCGTGTGGGTCATGTTCAGGCGCGCGAACTCGTACTGGTGGGGCAGCGGCCGCGGCAGGTCGAGCGCCTCGAGGATCCAGTCGTAGAGCGGCCGGTGCACTTCGAACTCGAGGGTGCAGATCGAGTGGGTGATGCCCTCGATGTAGTCGCTCAGGCCGTGGGCGAAGTCGTACATCGGGTAGATGCACCAGGCCCGGCCGGTGTGGTGGTGCTCGGCGTGGCGGATGCGGTACAGGACCGGGTCGCGCAGCCACACGTTGGGCGCGGCCATGTCGATGCGGGCCCGGAGCGTGCGGGCGCCGTCGGGGAACTCGCCGGCCTTCATGCGGGCGAACAGGTCGAGGTTCTCGGCGACCGCGCGGCCGCGGAAGGGGCTCTCGCGCCCGGGCCGGTCGGGCGCGCCGCGGTAGCTGTCGGTGTCCTCCGGCGACAGGTCGCAGACGTAGGCCCGGCCGCGCCGGATCAGTTCGACGGCGTACTCGCAGATGGCCTCGAAGTAGTCCGAGGCGTAGAACGGCTCGAGCGCGCGCCCGGCGGCCGCGTCGGGCATCACCGGCGCCAGGTACCAGTCGGGCCGCCCGTCCGTCGTGACCGCCGCGGCCGTCGCCCCCGCGGGCTTCAGGCCCAGGCAGTGGTCGGCCCAGCCGGCGATCAGCCAGCGCACGTCCTCGGTGATGGAATCGACGTACTCGACGTCCTCCTTGGCCGGGTTCGTGTCGTCCATGCGCAGGTTGCACTGCCCGCCGAAGCCGCGGGCGATGCCGAAGTTCAGGCAGATGGACTTGGCGTGGCCGATGTGCAGGTAACCATTGGGCTCGGGCGGGAAGCGCGTGACGACCTTCCGGCATCGGCCGGCGGCGAGGTCGTCGCGGACGATCTCGCGCACGAAGTCGAGGTGCTCGTCGGAGCGGGCGGCCGGCGGCGTGTTCGGTTCGGACATGGGACTCCCGGGGTGCTCGTGGCGCGGGGCGCGACGCCGGCGCGGCGGCGGCGCGCGGCCGGGCGGTCGCGACGTCCCCGCGGTCGTGCAGGACGAATCGCGCGCCCGA
>CAZSQE010000322.1:0-3380 GCA_964608905.1 uncultured bacterium
CCCGCGATGCCAGCGACAGGAAGACGAACGCGGGCAGCCCGCGCCGCTCCGCGCCGCCGGCGCGCCGTCGCCGCCGCCAGAGCGGCGAGCGCCCCGGCCAGCGCCCCGGCGAGCGCACCCGCGCCGAGCAGCAGCGCCCACGTGCGCACGACCGGGACCGGCTCCACCTCCTCCGCCCACCGCCCGGCCACGAAGAAGACGGCCGCCGGGTCGGGCGCGAGGCGCTCGAGCCGGAGCGCGCGGGCGAAGGCGACCGGCGGCACCAGCTCCGCCTGCGCCTCGGTCAGCCGCGCCTCGAGGCCGCGCTCGACGCCGTCGAGCACGGGCGCGAACAGCCGGTCGTGCCATCGCCAGGCGGCCTCCACCTGCGTCCGCGAGGTGACCGCGGGGTGCGCCGCCACCTTGCGCAGCCAGTCGCCCTCGGCCGCCGCGCAGGAGACGAGCGCCCATTCCAGCGAGTCGGGCCGCGCTGCGCGCGCCAGCCGCACGACCCTTGCCTGGGCCGTCTCGAGACGCGCCCGGGCGCGATCCACCGCCGGGGAGCGTGGCGGCGGTACGGGCGTCAGGTGGAGGTCCGAGAGCGCCACCAGCAGCAGGCGGCCGCGCACCCAGGCGGCCGTGCCCGCGGCCCGCGACAGCCACGGCTCCCGCCCCGGGAGGCACCCGGCGCTCCATAGGGCGCGCTCGGCCGAGCGGCGCGCGGCTCCCTCTCCCAGTCCGCTCATGCGCCGGCGCTGGAGGGCCGTGGCCAGCTCGCGGGCGTCCTCCGCTCGGGCGGCGTGGACGAGCAGCCCGGCGCCCTCGCCGCGCGCGACGACGCGGGCGGACTCGCCGGGACGCGGGGCCCGCGGCCACTCGGCGGGGGTGGGCGCGCCGCCCTCCCAGCCGATGCGGACCTCGTAGCGCGGCCAGGGACCGGGAGGCAGGTGCGGGAGGAGCAGCCAGGCGAGGACCAGGCCGAGGGCCGCCCCGCCGGCCACGGCGTGGCGCGCGCGCCACCCGGTACCGGGCGGGCGCGGGGCGTCCGTGCGATGGCAAGCGTCGTCCCTGGCGCTCATGCGGCTCCTGCCCTCGATGCGGCGGCCGTCAGCGGCCGACCGGAGCGAAGTTAGCCGCCCGGAACGGCAGGGTCAAGGCCCCGGCGGGGCGCGCCCCCGGGCGCCTACGCCGCGGCCGCCGGCGCAGCCGGGGCCGCATCGGCGGCCTCGCGGCGCGCGTCGGGGCGGGGCATCAGGAAGTAGAAGCAGCTCCCCTCGCCCCGGGTGCTCTCGACACCGACGGACCCCCCGTGCTGCTCGACGATGCCCTTGCAGATGACCAGCCCCAGGCCGGTCCCGCCCACCTTGCGGGTCGAGCCGCTGTCGAGCTGCGAGAACTTCTGGAAGAGCTTGGGGATGTCGGCCGGCGCGATGCCCTCGCCGCTGTCGCGCACGCTGATCCGCACCATCGGGCCCTCGGTCGCGGCCCGCACCTCGATGCGGCCCTCGGGGGGCGAGAACTTGATGGCGTTCGACAGCAGGTTGGTGATGACCTGCGCGATGCGGTTCGCGTCCATGAGCAGGTCGGGCAGCCCGGGCTCGAAGGCGCAGTCGAGCACGATGTGCCGCTCGCCGATCAGGGTGCGCAGGTTCTGCACCGCCTGGCACACCACCGGCTCGATGCTCTCGACCTCCATGCTCATCGGCAGCGAGGCCGACTCGAGCTTCGAGAAGTCGAGGATGTCGTTGATGAGCACGAGCAGCCGCTCGGCGTTGGCGTGGGCGATGCTGAGCAGCTTCGACTGCTGGTCGGTGTTCACGAAGTAGCGGTCGTCGGTGAGCAGCTCGATGGCGCCCTTGACCGAGGTCAGCGGCGTGCGGATCTCGTGCGAGACGACCGCGACGAACTCGGACTTGAGCCGGTCGAGGACGCGCGTGTGCTCGTAGAGGCGCGAGTTGTGCAGCGCGATGGCGGCCTGCGAGGCGTAGAGCCCCAGGAACTTCTCGTCCGCCTCGGTGAACCCGCCCGGCTTGTCGAGCATGACCAGCAGGCCGAAGACCTGCTGCTCGGCCGACAGCGAGAGCGGCAGCGCCAGCAGCGACTCGAAGCGCCGCCCGGCGAGCAGCGGCAGCTCGACCGGCCGCTCCGGCGCCGTGGCCCGGCGCACGGGCCGGTAGTCGGGGTGGTCGAAGCCGATGGCGCGCTCGGCGGCGAAGAAGTGGAACCGCTCGCCGTCGCCGTGGGCCCCGTCCAGCCCGTGGGCGGCGGCCAGCCGGCACTCCTCGGTCTCCTCGACCCGCAGGTAGATGACGGCGGCGCGGGCGCCCGACAGCTCGGCCGCCTTGCCGGCCACGGTCTCGAGGCGCGGGTTCAGCTCGAGGTCGGCGCTGATCTCCTTGCCCACCTCGTACAGCCTCGTCATCTGGAAGGTGGCCTGGCGCACCTGCTCGCGCAGC
This sequence comes from uncultured bacterium, assembly GCA_964608905.1. GTDB lineage: Bacteria > Eisenbacteria > RBG-16-71-46 > RBG-16-71-46 > RBG-16-71-46 > JANXPZ01. Next base: position 2,436 of record CAZSQE010000322.1, read on the forward strand.
TCCTGCTCGTGGCGCGAGAGGATCTCGTTCTTCTGGCTCAGCTCCCCGACCAGCTCCCGGTTGAGGGCGCGCAGCCGGCGCGTGGCCAGCGCGCGCTCGACGCTGCCCTGCACGTCGTCCAGCTCGAAGGGCTTGATGATGTAGTCGTAGGCACCCTGGCGCATGGCGTCGATGGCCACCGCCGTCGTCGTCTCGCCGGTGATGAGGATGACCACCGTCTCCTCGTCGGTCTGGCGCGAGAACCGCATCACGTCGAGCCCGGTGAGCCCCGCCATGTTGAGGTCGGACAGCACGATGTCGGGCCGGAACTCCGGGATGCGCGCCACCGCGGCGTCGCCGCTCGAGGCCACCTCGACCTCGTAACCGAGCGACACCAGGAACTCCTGCAGCAGTTCGGTGACGGTGGCCTCGTCGTCCACCACCAGCAGGCGGGCCGGCGGGCCGCCGTTCACCACGGCCGCGCCGGGGCGCGGGGCTTCCGCCTCGGACCGGAGCGGCCCGGACTCAGTGGACATGGGCGACCTCCGCGCCGACCGCACAGCGCCGGCCGGACTTGACGCCGAGCGCGAGGGCGCGCTCGAGCGCTTCGACGATCTCGACGTCCGTCAGCCCGTCGCGCGGGCTGGCGGCCACGCCCGCGGCCACGGCCAGGCGGCCGACGCGGGCGAAACGATGGTCCTCGAGGGTGTGCCGCAGCCGCTCGGCGATGCGCAGCGCCGCGCCCGGCTCGGTCTCGGGCAGGAGCACGGCGAAGCGGGCACCGGGCAGCCGCGCCAGCACGTCGGCCTCGCGCAGCGCCAGGCGCAGCACCAGTGCCGCCTCCGCCAGGGCGGCGCGACCCGCGCCCGCCCCGTGACGCTTCACCAGCGCCGGGAAGCGCTCGAGCCCCAGCACCGCCACCGCCAGCGGGGCGCCGTGCAGCCGCACGCGCGCCAGCTCCTCGCC
>CAZSQE010000323.1:0-3366 GCA_964608905.1 uncultured bacterium
GCCCGCCTCGGCCGTGCTGCCGCCGAGCGTCGCCGAGCCGCGCAGCCCGTCGCCGGCCAGGTCGCGCCACGGGTCGCGCGTGAGGATGTTGATGGCGCCGCCGAGCGCGTCCGAGCCGTAGGCCACCGACGAGGGACCGCGCACGACCTCGATCCGCTCCACCTGTCCCGGGTCCACCAGCGACGGGTGCGGGCCGTGGCCCCGCGCGTTGTTCATCGGCTCGCCGTCCACCAGCACGAGCACGCGCTGGCCGGAGAGCCCGCGCAGCACCGGGCGCTGCTCCCACGGGCTGTCCTGGTCGCTGTCCACCCCGGGCAGCCGGGCCAGCACGTCGCCCAGGGCCACGGGCGCCTGCTCGCGCAGCTCGCGCCGCGAGACGAACGAGAGGGCCTGCGACGACTCGTAGTAGGCGCGCGGGTGGCGCGAGCCGGTGACCACGATCTCGTCCAGGAACAGCACCGGGCGGGTGGTGTCGGACAGGGCCGGCCGGGCCGGCGCGGGCGGCGCCGCCGCGGCGGGCGGGACGAGCAACGCGACGGCCAGCAGCAGCGGCGCGACGGCGCGGACGCGGGCGACGAGGGGCGCAGGGCGGTGCATGGGAAGCGGTCTCCTGGCGAAGGGAACGACCGCGCCGGGTCAGAGCGCGATGGGCGGACGGTGCGTCGAGAGGTTGGATTCGGGCGCGCGCTCCCGGATTCCCTCCGTCGTGCGCCAGCACACCGGGTTGCCCGGCGCCGGGGGGCGCACGTAGCGCGCCACCAGCGCGGCCGCCCGCGCGAGCGACTCCTCGCCGCGCGGGCCGCAGACGAGCGCGCTCGGACCGGCGCGGTCCAGCGGCTCGAGCAGCCACCGGCCGGAAGCGGCGAAGGCGGCGAGCCGTGCGTTCTCCGCGGCGTTCCGGCCCAGCACGACCTTGAGGTCGGGGCCGCAGCGGAAGTGCCGGCCGAGGGCGAGCAGCTCCACCTCGGCGCCGTCGAGCCCGGCCGGCGAGTGCTCGAGCAGGTCGCCGAGGCGGCGCGCGTAGGCCGGGTCGGTGAGCCGGCAGCCGCCGCCCGGCGACTCGTAGCGGCGCAGGCCCAGCCGCGCCGCCTCGGCGAGCTGCACGCGGCGCGAGCGGCCGTGCACGGCGAGCAGGCGCGCGCGGTCCACCCAGCCGCGCTTCTCGGGCTCGGTCTCGGGCAGCAGCCGCGCGGCGAGCGGGCGCAGGACGAACCCCGCGAGCCCCGAGGCCCGGTCGACGAGCCGCAGCTGGTGGCCCAGCTGTGACATCGGCCGCTGCCCGGGCACCTCGCCGGTGAAGAGGAACGCGGCGCCGGTCTCGCGCCGGACCTCGCCGGCGCGGCGCAGCATGAGGACGCGGCAGTCCACGCACGGGTTCAGGTGGCGCCCGTAGCCCCAGCGCGGCGCGCGCAGCCGCTCGAGGAACGCCGCCCCCATCGGGCGCACGAGCAGCGGGATGCCGAGGTCGTCCGCCAGCGCGCGCACGTCGCCGCGGCAGGCGACCGGCGACTCGAGGTGCAGCCCGACCACGTCGAGCCCCTGCTCGAGCAGCAGGGCGGCGGCCAGCGCGCTGTCGAGACCGCCCGAGAGCAGGCCGAGGGCGCGCACGCGCGGCGCGGCCGGGCCGGGGACGGATGCGACGGAGGTGCGTTCCATGCGGGAGGCGCACGTTAGGCAGCGCCCCGCCGGGCGTCAAGGCGCGCACTTGACCCCCGCCCGGAGCGGTGGAAGCATCCCCTCGTCCACCCGGGCCGCCCTCCCACCGGGGAACCGACCATGTGGCCCTCCGCGTCGCGCCGCCTCTCGCCGGACGATCCCTCCGGTCCCGCACCGGGACCCGAAGCGGCGCTGGCGCCGTTCTTCGCGGCCACCGCCGACCCGATGCTGCTCTACGGGCCGGACTTCGTCGTCACCGTGGCCAACGAGGCCGCCGGCCGCCTGCTCGGCGAGCCGCACGGCCGGCTGGCCGGCCGCTCCGTGCTCGAATCCCCGCTGCTCTCGCGCCTGCTCGCCGCCGCCGGCGTGCCGCAGCGCCTGCGGGACGACGCCCGCGTCGCGCGCGACGAGGTCACGGTCACCGACCACGAGGGCCGGCCGCTGCAGATCCGCCTCGAGGCGCTTCGGCTCGACGACGGCCGGGTGCTGCTCCACCTGCAGGACACCACCGCCGCGCTGCGCGCCACGGCGGCGCTGACGGCGCTCGAGGAGCTGCGCCGCGCCTCGGCCGACGTGCTGCCGGGCGTGGCCTGGACCATGGCCCTGCCCGAGGAGCGCCTCGTGGACGTGAGCCCCGCGGTCGAGCGGCTCTTCGGCCACGAGCCGGCCGCGTTCCTGCGGCGGCCCGAGCTGTGGGAGGAGCTGGTCCACCCCGGCGACCGCGAGCGCGTGCGCGCCGAGTTCCGCGCCGGCGTGGACGGCGGGCGGGCCTTCGACATCCGCTTCACCGGCGTGCACCGCGACCGCCGCGACCTGCCCCACCTGGTGAACCACGTCGTGCCGCTGCGCGGCGGCGCCGCGTGGGCCGACCGCGCCCACGGCTTCGTCGAGGACCTGGCCCCGCGCGAGGCGCTGCGCCGGGACCTGGACGAGGCCCGCGCCCGCCTGCGGGTGGTGCTCGACAACGTCCCCGCCGGCGTGGCCGTCGTGCGGCTGCGGCGCGGGCGCGCCGTGGTGTCGCTGTGCAACCGGCGCCTGGCCGAGATGCTGCGGCTCGACGAGCCGGTGCGCGCCGACACGCCGCTGGCGCGCGCCCCCGCCGACCTGCTGCTGCTGCTGCGCGGCGGCGCGCCGCCCGAGGACCCGCTGCCGCGCCTGACCAGCGAGCGCACCGAGGAGTACGTGGTCGAGCTGCGCGAGCCGCAGCGCGTGCTGCGCACGCACGCCGGGCCGCTGCGCGACGAGCGCGGCGCCGTGGACGGCCGCATCCTCACCGCCGAGGACATCACCACCAGCTGGCTCATGCAGCGCCGCCTCACCCAGGCGCAGCGGCTCGAGAGCCTGGCCCGGCTGGCCGGCGGCATGGCCAACGACTTCAACAACCTGCTCGGCACCATCCAGGGCTTCGCCGCGCTGCTGCGCGACCGCACCCCGGCCGACGACCCGCGGCACGAGGCGGTGACCCACATCCTCGAGGCGGTGGCGAGCGCCGAGCGCCTGACCGGCGCCCTGCTCGAGTCGAGCCGCGGCGCCCGCTTCGAGCGCGTGCCGCTCAGTCCGAACCGCGTCGTCGAGGACGCGCACCCGCTGCTGCGCAGCGCGCTCGACCCGTCGGTGGCGCTCACGCTGCTTCTCGCGCCCGACCTGCCGCTGCTGCTCGGCGACGCGCGGCTGCTGCAGCAGGTGCTGGTGGACCTGGCGCAGGAGCTG
>CAZSQE010000324.1:0-3362 GCA_964608905.1 uncultured bacterium
GGCCACCAGGTCCCGCGCGCGCGCGCCGTCCTGGTAGACCTCCGGGTCGGCGAGCTGCGTCTCCAGTTCGCGCATCGCCGCCTCGCGCGTCTCGATGTCGCGCTCGATGCGCTCGATCTCCCGCGCCCGCCTGCGCTCGGCGGCGCGCGCGCGCTTCGCCTCCTCGTGCGCCCGCGCGTCGCGCGCCGCCGGCGCCCGGGGCGCCTCCGTCGCGCGCGCCGCGGGCGCGGACAGCGGCGCCGCCTCCGCCTCGCGCGCCAGCCGCGCCGCTTCGTAGTCGTCGTAGCCGCCGGGGTAGAGCGTGACGCGGCCGTCGCTCACCTCGACCACCCGGGTGGCGATGCGCGCCATGAGCGAGCGGTCGTGGGTCACCACGACGACCGCGCCGGGGTACTGCACCAGCGCGTCCTCGAGCACCTCCTTGCCCGCCAGGTCGAGGTGGTGGGTGGGCTCGTCGAGCAGCAGCAGGTTGGCCGGCTCCATCAGCGTGCGGGCCAGCGCCACCCGCTGCCGCTCGCCGCCGGAGAGCACCCGCACCAGCTTGAACACGTCGTCGCCGCTGAAGAGGAAGTTGCCGAGCAGCCCGCGCAGGTTCGGGCGCCACTCCGGCGGGGCCACGGCCTCGAGCGCGCCCAGCACGGTGTCCGAGCCGTCGAGCGCCTCGGCGGCGTGCTGGGCGAAGTAGGCCAGCCGCGTGAGGGGCGTGTCCTCGCGCGCGCCCCGCTGCGGCGCGAGCTGCCCGGCCAGCACCCGCAGCAGCGTGGTCTTGCCGGCCCCGTTGGCGCCGACGATGGCCAGCTTGTCGCCGCGCTCGACGTCGAGGTCGGCGCCGCCGAAGACCGGCGGGCCGTCGTAGGCGAAGCCGGCGCCGCGCAGGCGCACGAGCGCGCGGCCGGCGTGCGGCGGGTCGGGGAACGCGAAGCGGATGCCGCGCGGCCGGCGCGGCAGCACGACGCGCAGCTCGCGCAGCCGGTCGATCTGCTTGCGCTTGCTGCGGGCCTGGCTGGCCTTGGTGTTCTTGGCGGCGAAGCGCTCGACGAAGCGCGACAGCTGGGCGATGCGCTTCTCGACCTGCTCGTTGTGGGCCTCGGCCCGCTCGCGGCGCAGTTCGCGCTCCTCGAGGTAGCCGGTGAAGTTGGTGGCGAAGGCGGTGAGCGTGCCGTTCTCCAGCTCGCGCACCTCGTCGGCCACCCGGTCGAGGAAGACGCGGTCGTGCGAGACCACCACCAGCCCGCCGTGGAAGTCCTCGAGGTAGTCCTCGATCCACTCCATGGCGGGGAGGTCGAGGTGGTTCGTCGGCTCGTCGAGGAAGAGCAGCGTCGGGTCGGTCAGCAGCAGCGCCGCCAGCGCCGCCCGCATGCGCCAGCCGCCGGAGAAGGTGGCCAGCGGCCGGTCCTGCTCGCGCGGGCCGAAGCCCAGCCCGGCGAGCACCCGGCGGGCCTCGGGCTCGAGCGCGTGCTCGTCGGCCAGCTCGAGGCGGTGCTGCAGCTCGCCGAGGCGCTCGAGCAGGCGCGCGAGCGCCGGGTCGTCGGGGCCGATGCCGGCGAGGCGGCCGTGCAGCTCGTCCAGTTCCTCGCGCATGCCGAGGACGTGGCGGTGGGCCTCCATCGCCCGCTCGAGCACGGTGCCCTCGAAGCGCTCGGCCGCCTCCTGCGGCAGGTAGCCGATGCGGGTGCCGCGGGCCAGCGCCCGCGTCCCCGACTCCGGGCTGAGCTCGCCCAGCATCAGGCGCAGCAGCGTGGTCTTGCCGGTGCCGTTGGAGCCCACCAGGGCGCAGCGGTCACCGGGGGAGAGCACCCAGTCCACGCCCGCCAGCAGCCGGCGCTCGCCGATGGAATAGCCCAGTTCGCGCAACTGGATCACGGCTCGATCCTCGCGGTCATTGACAGTGCCCCGGGCGGCCGGGATAATCGTAAGGGTCGCAGTGCCTTCCAACCGATTCCATCCGCCCGCGCTCCGCCTCCTGGGAGGTCCCCGCCTGCGCCGCTTCTCCCCGCTGCTCACGGCGCTCGCCCTGCTGGTCCTGGTGGCCCTGCCGGCCCAGGCCTCCTGGATGCTGCCCGGCCTGCCGTACCGCCCCAAGGACTTCACCCTCGTCAAGCACGACGGTCTCTACCACCTCTTCTACATCCGGCACAACATGACCCTGCCGCTGGACGACACCGAGAACGACCTCGGTCACGCCGTCTCGGCGGACCTGTGGAACTGGGTGCAGGCGCCGCCGGTGCTCGCGGTGCGGGACACGAGCTGGGACCGGACCCACGTCTGGGCGCCCTCCGTGGTGAAGCGGGACAGTGTCTACCACCTCTTCTACACCGGGGTGAGCACCATCCCCGACACCTGCGACCGCTGGCAGCGCACGGGCATCGCCACCTCGACCGACCTGCTGAACTGGGAGCGGAGCGACGCGCCCGTCCTCGCGTGCACGGCGGTGCCGTGGACGGTCTGCGACTCGACCCTGGGCACCACCGCCTTCCGCGACCCGTTCGTGATGCCCGACCCGGCCCACCCGGGCCAGTGGCTCATGTACTACAGCACGTTCCCCGCGTCCGACCCGGGCGGCATGGTCGTGGGCATGGCCCGCTCCACCGGCGACCTCGGGTCCTGGTCGGACCTCGGGCCGCTGTGGATCACCCACCGCGACCACTCGTACAACGACATCGTCGAGTCCCCGCACCTCTTCGAGCACGACGGGCTCTGGTACGCCGTCTTCACCACCAGCGCCGGGCAGCCGCTCTCGTTCGCCACCGGGCCCGATCCCACGGGCCCGCCCGGGACCTGGGAGTACCGCGGCCGGCTCTCGACCATGCTCGGGGTGGACACCGCGCCGTGGTTCGCCTCCGAGCACTTCCGCGACGGGCTGGTGGACTACTTCGCCTACGTCATCGGCGACCGCATCGACATCCGGCGCATCGTCTGGGGCTCCCCCGGCAACTTCAGCCTGGTCCAGCCCGCGCTCATGCACGTGCGCAGCATGACGTGGAGCCGCGACTCGACCATGCAGGACAGCACCGTGACGCTGTCCATCGTCGCCGCCAACTGGTCGGCCGGCGCGGCCCGCCTCGAGGCGCTGCGGGTGCTGGCCGGCGGCTCTCAGGTGCCGGTGTCCCTGGACTCGCTCGGCCTGCCGGCCACGGTGACGCTGACCGGCGAGACGACGCACGTCCCCTGGTCGGCCGCCTGGCTGCCCGACCCGTCCGACACGACGCGCGCGCTCGACCTCGTCGTGCGCCTGACCGACCAGACCGCCGTCGCTCCCGTGCTGTCCATCGTCCGCCGGCCCGCGCTCGAGGTCGTCGGGCTGACGTGGGCGGACCCGGTGGCGGCGGAGGGGGACACGGCGCGGCTGATGGTGGTGACGC
>CAZSQE010000325.1:0-3356 GCA_964608905.1 uncultured bacterium
GCAGCGCCAGCCCGTTGATGACCGTGGCCAGCATGCCCATGTGGTCGGCGCCGACCCGGTCCATGCCGCGGGCGCTCGCCGCCAGCCCGCGGAAGATGTTGCCGCCGCCCGTCACGACGCCGATCTCGACGCCCAGCGCGTGGACGTCGCGGATCTCGTCGGCCAGCGCCGCCATCACCGCCTCGTCGATGCCGTGCCCCGCCCCGCCGGCGAGCTGCTCGCCGGAGAGCTTCAGCAGGATGCGCCGCCAGCGGCCGGCCACGGGCTCAGTCCTGGCCCAGCCGGAACCGCACGAAGCGCCGCACCGCCATCTTCTCGCCGGTCTTGCCGGAGAGGCCGGTCACCAGGTCGCCGACCTTGACGCTGTCGTCGCGGATGTAGGGCTGCTCGAGCAGGCAGACCTCGCCGTAGAACTTCTCCAGCTTGCCCTCGACGATCTTCTCGACGATGGCCGCCGGCTTCTTCTGCTCCTCGACCTGGCCGGCGTAGATCTCGCGCTCCTTGGCGATGCGCTCGGCCGGCACGTCCTCGCGGCGCACGAACTCGGCGCCGAGCGCCGCGACCTGCATGGCGAGGTTGCGCACCAGCTCCTGGAACTCGGGGGTGCGGGCCACGAAGTCGGTCTCGCAGTTGACCTCGATGAGCACGCCCACCCGGTTCCCGGGGTGGATGTAGGCCTCGACCAGCCCCTGGTCGGCGGCCCGGTCGGCGCGCTTCTCGGCCTTCTGCAGGCCGGCCTTGCGCAGCAGGTCGATCGCCGTCGCGACGTCGCCCGCGGCCTCGGCCAGCGCCTTCTTGCACTCCATCATCCCGGCACCCGTGCGGTCCCGGAGGTCCTTCACCTGTTCGGCGGTGATCGTCATCGTCTGCCCCTGTCGTCACGACGCCCGCCCGGGACGGTACCACGGACGGGCGTCATCGGAATCCTGTCTCCGCTTACCGCGCGCTCACGGCGTCGGTCGCGCCCTCGGTCTCCTCGCCGCCGAACGACACCGTCTCCTGGTCGGCGCCCTCCAGCGCGAAGGACTTGCCCTCGAGGACGGTGTCCGACACGAGGCGCGTGAAGAGCCGGATCGCGCGGATCGCGTCGTCGTTGCCCGGGATCGGGAAGTTCACCACGGTGGGATCGCAGTTCGTGTCCACGATGCCCACGATCGGGATGCCGAGCCGGTTCGCCTCGGCGATCGCGATCTTCTCCTTCTTCGTGTCGATGACGAAGACCACCGACGGCAGTCCGGGCATCTCCTTGATGCCGGCGAAGGCGAACTCGAGCCGCCCGCGCTCGCGCTGCAGGCGGGACACCTCCTTCTTGCTCATCTTCTCGAAGGTGCCGTCGGCCGCCATCTTGTCGAGGTCGTGCAGGCGCTTGATGCTGGTGCGGATGGTCTTGAAGTTCGTGAGCATGCCGCCGAGCCAGCGCTCGGTGACGTGGAACTGGCCGCAGCGCGCGGCCTCCTCGACCACGATCGACTTCGCCTGCTTCTTCGTGGCGATGAAGAGCACGTGCCCGCCGCCCCGCACCACCTTCTCGATCGCGGCCTTCGCCTCCTGGGCGCACTTGAGCGTCTTCTGGAGGTCGATGATGTAGATGCCGTTCCGCTCCATGAAGATGAACTTCTTCATGTGCGGGTTCCAGCGCCGCGTCTGGTGCCCGAAGTGCACGCCCGCTTCGAGCAGGTCCTTCATCACGAGTTCCGCCACGACCATCCTCCTCGGGGGTTGCGTCCGCCGCCCCGCCGTCGTCCACGAGCGCCGCCCCCCGCAGGGGACCCCGCGCTCCGCCCGGGGCGTGTGAGTTGTCTGCCGTCTAGCGCTTGCTGAACTGGAAGCGCTTGCGCGCCCCCGGCTGCCCGTACTTCTTGCGCTCCTTCATGCGTGGGTCGCGGGTCAGCAGCCCCGCGCGCCCCAGCACGCCGCGCAGGCTCTCGTCCTCGCGCACCAGCGCGCGGGCCAGCGCCAGGCGCAGCGCGCCGGCCTGTCCCGTGAGCCCGCCGCCGTGCACCCGCGCCACCACGTCGTACTTGCCGGCGGCGTTCGCCACCGTCAGGGCGTGGAAGGCGGTCTGCACCAGCGTCTCCCGCGTCAGGTACTCGAGCGGGGTGCGGTCGTTCATCACATGCTTGCCGTTGCCCGGCAGCAACTGCACGCGGGCCACCGCGTTCTTGCGCCGGCCGGTGCGGGGCTTGTTCGCCGTCTCGATCGCCATGCCTCTCCTCGTGCCTACTCAGGGTTCCAGAGAACCGGCTGCTGCGCCGCGTGGGGATGCTCCGCCCCCGCGTAGACCTTGAGCTTCCTCAGCATCGCGCGCCCGAGCCTGTTCTTGGGCATCATGCCCTGCACCGCCCGCAGCACGACGCGCTCCGGGTGCTTCTGCATCACCTCGCGGATCGAGGTGAACGTGGCGCCGCCCGGGTACAGCGTGTGATGGAAGTACTTCTTGTCCTCGCCCTTGCGGCCGGTGAGGACCACCTTGTCCGCGTTGATGACCACGACGTGGTCGCCGGTGTCGATGTGGGGCGTGTAGACCGGCTTGTGCTTGCCCCGGAGCACCATGGCGACCTGCGTGGCGAGCCGCCCCAGCGTCCTGCCCTCGGCATCCACGACCAGCCACTGCCGCTGGACGTCGCTCGGCCGGGCGGAATAAGTCTTCATGCCATCCTCCACTGCGCGATCCCCTCGGGCAGTCCCCGGCCGTCCCCTGCGGCACGCCGCCGGGCCTGATGATGGGGACTCTCCCCTATCCATAAGAAGCGTCGGAGACTAGCAGGCCGCCGAAAGCGATGTCAAGCGCCCGGGCCGCGCCGGGCCGCCTACTCGAACTCCCGCAGGAGCTGGCGCAGGCGCGCCAGCGGCAGGCCGACCACGTTGAAGTAGTCCCCCTCGACCCGGCGCACGAACTGCGCCGCCGTCCCCTGGATGCCGTAGGCGCCGGCCTTGTCGAGCGGCTCGCCGGTGGCGACGTAGGCGGCGATCTCCGCCTCGCCGAGCCGGACGAACTGCACGTGGCTCACCTCGGCCGCGGTGCGCTGCTCGCTCCCGCGCACCACCGCCAGCCCGGTCCACACGTCGTGCGTGCGCCCCTGCAGCCGGCGCAGCATCGCCTCCGCCCCGGCAGCGTCGGCCGGCTTGCCCAGCCGCATGCCCCGCGCCACCACCACCGTGTCGGCGCCGATGACCAGCGCCTCCGGACGCCGCGCGGCCACCCGCCGCGCCTTCTCCAGCGCCAGCGCCCGCACGCCGTGCCGCGGCTCGGCCCGGCCGGGCCAGTCGCGGTCCGGCCCCGGGTCGGTCACGCTGAACTCGAGCCCCACCTGGCGGAGCAGGGCCACCCGCCGCGGCGAGGCCGACTTCACCGA
>CAZSQE010000326.1:0-3354 GCA_964608905.1 uncultured bacterium
GCCACGCCGCGCTCGGAGATGGCCAGGACGCGCAGGCCGGGCAGCGCCGCGCGGAGGGTCGGCAGGGCGGAGCCGCCCGAGGCGTCCGGCAGGTCGAGCGCCAGCAGCAGCACGGCGGGCCGCAGGCTGGCGCAGCGCTCGACGGCCTCCGCGGCGTCCGCGGCCTGGCCCACCACCTCGAAGTCCTTCTCGGCGGCGAGCAGGACGGCCATGGCCTGGCGGTCGATGGCGCGGCTCTCGGCGACGACGATGCGGATGCGTCCCGCGCGGCGCGCCCGCGCGGGGGCCGGGGACGTGTCGGCGTCTCCCCGCGACGCGCGGGTCCGGCGCGTGGGGCCCGCGCTCCGGGGGCGCGGTCGGTCGGCACGGGGCTTCATCGGGGGATCCCCTCGGGTGCGGGTGGACGTGGGTCGGAACGGTGCCGGCCACCGGGTTCCCGGGCCGCTGCCCGGGACTCCGTGGCGCGCAGAGCGGGGACGATTATACGACTTTCGGCCACCCGTCGGCCAACGAAGGGACCAGCGCGGCCGTTCGGCGGCGGCCTCAGCCGGCCGGGCCCAGGCTCGGTCTGAGAACGCCGCGTGGGCGCGTGGACGGCGCCGGCGGGCCAGCCGCAAGGAGCGACGACGAAGTCGTGGCCGCAGCGCCACTTCGAGGAGGAGCGACGCCGCGGATGGCCCGCCGCCGCCGTCCACCCGAAGGGCCGGGCCGAGGACGCGGCATGGCTGCGTCGCTCGTCGTCGACAGCCGGACGAGGCTTGTCTCCTCCTCGCTCCTTGCACTGCCGCGTCCTCGGCCCGGCGCGCTCCACGGGGCGTTCTCAGACCGAGCCTAGTCCCGCGGGTCGAGGGCGTCGCGCAGGCCGTCGCCGAGGAAGTTGAAGGCGAGCAGTGTGAGCGAGAGGGCCAGGCCGGGGAAGAGCACCAGCCAGGGGAAGAGCGCCATCACCCGCGCCCCGTCGGCGATGAGCGTGCCCCAGGAGGCCTCGGGCGGCTGCACGCCGAGGCCGAGGAAGGAGAGGAACGCCTCCTGCAGGATCACCGCCGGCACGGTGAGCGTGGCGTAGACCACCACCGGCCCGAGCGTGTTGGGCACGATGTGGCGGAAGACCACGCGGCGCGCGCTGGCGCCCAGCGCCCGCGCCGCCTCGACGAAGGTCTGCTGCTTGAGCGAGAGCACCTGCCCGCGCACGATGCGGGCCATGGTCAGCCACTGCACCAGCCCGAGCGCCACGAACAGCATGAGCAGGCTGCGGCTGAAGAAGACCAGCAGCAGGATGACGAGGAAGATGGTGGGCAGGGCGTAGAGCACGTCCACGAAGCGCATCATCAACTCGTCGGTGCGGCCGCCGGCGTAGCCCGCCACCGCGCCCCAGGCCACGCCCACCAGCAGGCTCACCAGCGTGCCCACCAGCCCGACCAGCAGCGAGATGCGCCCGCCGTGGAGCAGGCGCGCCAGCAGGTCGCGGCCCAGCTCGTCGGTGCCGAGCCAGTGCGCCGCGGTGGGCGGCGCGGCGCCCAGCGCCAGGTCCTGCGCCGCCGGGTCGGCGAGCCCCGGCAGCCACGGCGCGGCGAAGCAGGCCAGGGCGACCAGCGCGAGGAACCAGCCGGCGGCCACCGCGGCGCGGTCGCGCGCCAGCCGGCGGCGCGCGTCGGACCAGAGGCCGCGCGGCCGGGCGAGGGCGACGGCCGCCGCGAGCGTCGCGGCGCTCACGACAGCTCCACCCGCGGGTCGAGCCAGGCGTGGGCGAGGTCGGCGAGCAGGTTGAACGTCATGAGGAACGCCGCGTAGAACAGCACCACGCCGGTCACCAGCGTGTAGTCGCGGTTGAACGCGCCCTGCACGAGGTAGCGCCCCAGCCCCGGCACGGCGAAGACCTGCTCGACCACCAGCGAGCCCATCACGATCGCCGCCGCCGCCGGGCCGAGGTAGGAGACCACCGGCAGCAGGCCGAGCCGCAGCGCGTGCCCGAGCACGACCCGCCGCTCGGACAGGCCCTTGGCGCGCGCGGTGCGCACGAAGTCCTGGCGCAGCACGTCGAGCATGCCGGCGCGGGTCAGGCGGGCGACGTAGGCGACGTACGCCGCCGCCAGCGTCAGCACCGGCAGCACGCGCGAGGCCGGGCTTTCCCACAGCGCGGGGGGCAGCCAGTACAGGCCGAGCGCGAACGCCAGCACCAGCAGCGGCCCGAGCACGAAGTTGGGGACGGACACGCCGGCCAGCGCCACGCCCATGACCGCGGCGTCGGCGGCGGTGCCCTTGCGCAGCGCCGCCAGCACGCCGAGCGGCACGCCGGCCAGCAGCGCCACCAGCAGCGCCCAGCCGCCCAGTTCGGCCGAGACGCGGAAGCCCTCGAGGATGAGGTCGCGCACCTCGCGGCCGGCGAAGCGGTACGAGGGCCCGAAGTCGAGCCGCGCGGCGTTGCCGAGGAAGGCGAGGTACTGCTGCGCCGGCGGCTGGTCGAGCCCGTACTTGGCGGCCAGCGCGGCGCGCGCCGCCGGCGGGATGTCGCGCTCGGCCTGGAACGGGCCGCCGGGGGCGATGCGCACCATGAAGAACGTCAGCGTGGCGACGACCCACAGCGCGGGCACGAAGGCGAGGAGCCGCCGCAGCGTGTAGCGGATCACGGGTTGACCCTCGCATGGGCGGGCAGCCGCGGCGCTTGCGCGAGTCGGTGGCCGAGCAGAGGCACCATGCGCTCGGCCACCGACTCGCGTCTGCGCGCCGCGGCCTGTGCCCGCTCGGCTCCCGGCTTCCACGCGTGGTCGATCCAGACCGCCTCGAGCGGGTGCAGATCGAGGGCGTTCGAGTGGATGCCGCGCACGTAGGGCTTCACCAACTCGACCGTGACGTAGTGATACACGGGGATGACCGGGCCTTCGGCGAGCAGGATGGCCTCGGCCCGGCCCAGCAGCGCCAGGCGCGCGGCCGGGTCGGGCTCGGCGGCCGCCGCGGCGAGCAGCCCGTCGTAGCGCGCGTCGCGCCAGCCGGTGCGGTTGTTGCCGTCGTCGCCGCGCATGATGTCGAGGAACGTCCCCGGGTCGAGGTAGTCGCCGATCCACGAGCGCCGCGCCACGTCGTAGTCCAGCGACGTCGTCGCCTGCAGGGTGGAGCCCCACTCCATGTTCCGCAACTCGACCGGGATGCCCAGCGTCCCCGTCCACATCGCCTGCACCGCCTCGGCGATGCGGCGGTGGTCCTCGCTGGTGTTGAAGAGGATGGCCAGCTTCGGGAAGCCGCGCCCGCCCGGGAAGCCCGCCGCCGCGAGCAGCGTGCGCGCCGAGTCCGGGTCGTACGCCGCGCCCGCGGGCGCCGCGTAGCCCGGGTAGCCCTGCGGCGTGAGCCGGCCCCACG
>CAZSQE010000327.1:0-3351 GCA_964608905.1 uncultured bacterium
CCGCCCGACGAGCGCCTGCGCGTGCTGCGCGCCCTCGGCGCCAAGCCCGCGCCCTAGCGCACGCCGGAAGCGCTCGGCGCCGAGCGCGAGCGCGATCGGCTGCGCGAGGAGCTGCGCGAGCGCGAGCGCGACCAGCTGCGCGCCGAGCGCGGAATGGATCACTGGCGCGAGCGAGCCACGGCGGCAGAGTACGCCGAGCGCGAAGCAACGGCGGCCGCCGACCAGGCCCAAGCCGAGCGCGACCGGGCGCAGGCCGAGCGAGACAAGGCCGTTGCCCTGCAGGATGCGGCCGTTAACCGGCTGGCGGTGCTGGAACGCGAGCGCGACCAGGCCGAGGCCCGGGCACGGAACGAGCGCAACGGCGCCGCCGGTCTGCGCGACGCGCTCGCCACGATGAAGCGCGAGCGCGACGAGGCGCGCAACGCGACCGCGGCGGCGTGCGCCGCGCGCGACCAGGCCCGGTCCGAGCTTGCCATCACCCGCCAAGAGGCCGCCGCTGCCGTGTACCTCCGCAGGGAACGCGACGAAGCCCGGGCCGAGCGCGACGACGCGATCCGCGATCGTGATATGGCCGGTCACGCGGCGCGATTTTTTGACGAGACGCGCTTCGAGCTTTGCGCGGAACCGGGCGAAAGCCTGCCGGCCGCGGCTCGACGCATGGCGCAGTCGCACGCCGGCGCCATCGACGATCTGCTACGATTGCACGCCGAGCTTGACCGGATGCGCGCCGCGCGCGACCAGGCCCGGTCCGAGCGCGACGCGGCGCGGCGCGCGCAAGTGGCGGAGCAAGCGAACGCGCGTAACGCGGTCGTCGCGGCCGAGTACCGCCTCCGGGTGACGGCGGCCGAGCGCGACACGGCGCGAGCCGAAAGCGCCACGCTCCGCCAGGGCCGCGACGCCGCGGTCGCGCAGATCGCAACCGAGCTCGCGCGGGTGCGGGAGCTTGCCGCGGAGCGCGATCAGGCCCGGGGCGCGCTCGCCGTCGCCCGCCAAGAGGCCGCCGCTGCCGTGTACCTTTGCAGGGAACGCGACCAGGCCCGAGCCGAGCGCGACCGCGCGCAGCTGGAAGCGGCCGCCGTGGCGACGCGGCTCGAGGATACCGGGCGCATCCTGGCGCGCGTGCAAGGCGAGCGCGACCAGGCCCGCGCCGAGGCGCGCGACGTGCGAAACACGGTTACCATGCTCTACGGCGCGTTCCCCGCCGAACCGCGCGACGTCGTCGCCACGGCCGGCGGCCCCGGCTGCGCCCTGCTCACGGAGAGCGACCGCTCGACGGTCAAGGTTACCGCCGGCGGCACCGGCGCCGCGGTCATGGTCGACGGCGTCGTCTGGCTCGAAAATGTCCTCGTCGCCGCACGGCTTGCGGGGGCGTTGCCGTGATCGCAATCGATCCCGGCTTCGGCGTGCGCTCGGGCGGGTGCGCCTGCGCGCGGCTCCTCGACGGGCGCGTCGTCGCGGTATGGTTCACGCGCTCGGCTCACCCGGGCGTGCCGGCGGCGGCGCACGTGCCCGCCCCGCGGCTGATCGTTTGGGAATGCCCGGACGCCGACAGCCGCGGCGCGCCCCCGCGCACGCTGATCCAGCTGGCGGCCGCGGGGGCTACCGTGGCGGGCTACTGCGCGGGCCTGTTCAGCGGCGCCGAGGTCGTGCCCGTGAGCGCCGACAGCTGGACGCGCGGCGAGCCGAAGCCGCAACGGCACCGGCGATTGTGGGCCGGGCTCGACGCCGGCGAGCGCGCGCTGCTCGGCGGCCCGCCGACGCTCGAGGGTATCCAGGCGGCCTGCGAGGCCGGCGCCCTCGAGCGCTGGAAGCGCCCCGGGGGCGCATATTACCCGAGTAGTTTCCGGGTGCATAATCTGCTCGACGCGGTCGCGCTTGGGAAGGGGTCGCGGGCATGACTATCGCAACGGCCGCCGAAGCCGTGCTCGCCGTCGCGATCGACAGCCCGGCGACGTTCGCCCGGGCGCTTGACCTCCGCGCGCGGCTGTGGCGGGAGCTGCGCGACGAGCCCGGCGGGGCGGATCTGATTGAATACCTAGATGCCGCCCTTGACGCCTACGGCGCGCGTGCGCACGGTTGGACCGTGGATCGCGTGGTCGCCGAAATGCTCCCGCCCGACGCCGCCGCGGCCTACGCCGCCGCGGGGCTCGAGCCCTTCCGCGGGCTCGCGGAAGCGAGCGGCCTCGAGCGCCCGCCCGTGATTCCCGGGGTAGTCTGGCGGCAGCGAAGGGCGGGGGAGTGATGGGCAAGCGGGTCGCTGACATGACGCCAGCGGAGCGCGAGGCCGAGCTCGCGCGCAGGCGCGAGCGCTACGCCGCCCTAACGCCCGAGCAGCGCGAGGCCAAGCTCGAGCGCGAGCGCGAGCGCCGCGCCGCCATGACGCCCGAGCAGCGCGAGGCCGAGCTCGAGCGCCAGCGCGAGCGCATGCGCCAGCGAAGGGCGGGGGAGTGATGGGCAAGCGCGTCGCTGACATGACGCCCGAGCAGCACGAGGCCAAGCTCGCGCGCGATCGCGAGCGCCGCGCCGCCCTGACGCCCGAGCAGCGCGAGGCCGAGCGCGAGCGCAGCCGCGTGTACTGGGCGAGCATGACGCCCGAGCAGCGCGAGTACATGCTCGAGTACATGCGCGAGTACATGCGCGAGCGCCGCGCCGCCATGACGCCAGAGCAGCGCGAGGCCGAGCTCGAGCGCGAGCGCGAGCGCCACGCCGCCATGACGCCCGAGCAGCGCGAGGCCGCGCGCGAGTACAAGCGCGCCTGGCGCCTGGCCAAGAAAGGAAAGCAACAGTGAGCAAGATCAAGATCAAGATCGATCCGCGTCTCGAGAAACTGATCCCCCCGCTGCAGCCCGACGAACGGGCCGCGCTTGAAGCCGCGCTCGTCGCGTCCGGAGGGCCGACGGATCCGCTGGTCGTTTGGAAGGAAACCGGCGCCCTCTTGGACGGGCACAATCGCTACGCCATCTGCCAGGCGCACAAGCTCCCGTTCGCGGTGCACGAGGTAAGCCTTCCGAACCACGCCGCGGCCCGCAATTGGATGCTCAACCGCGCCCTGGCAAAGCGGAACCTGACGCGCGAACAGCGGTTTTTGCTGCGCGCCCAGCACGGCGTCCAGTTCACCCCGGGCGAGGAGAGCTCGGCCACAGTAAAGCAAGCCCGCGCGCTGCTCGCTTCCGGCGACGCGCCCCGGATTGCCGCGGCGCTCGCCGGGCGCATGCCCCTTTCGACGGCCTACCGGGCGGCGTGCAAGCCGCCCGTGCAGAAGCGCGCCGCCGCCCCCGCCGAGCCCGCGGCGCCGACCGTGGCCGACGACCTGCGATCGCGCCGCGCCGAGCACGACCGGCGCGAGGCCGC
>CAZSQE010000328.1:0-3335 GCA_964608905.1 uncultured bacterium
GTGGTGATCGAGAACCGGCCCGGCGCGGGCAGCGCGACGGCCCCCGGCGCGGGGGGCCGGGGGCCGCGAGCGAAGCGACGCGAGGCGCGTACTGGTCAGGCGATGGCGGCTTCCGGGTCCTTCCCCGCCAGCTCCGCCTCCGCGTACAGGCGGCCCTTCTCGAACGCCTTCATGTTCAGCTCCTCGGTCCCGGCCGGGACCGAGCGGCGCAGCGCCTCGATCATCGCCTCCATCGGCACGAGCTTCGTGATGGCCGAGAAGAAGCCCAGCATCACCACGTTCTGCACCAGCACGCGCCCCAGCGACTCGGCGATGCGGGTGGACGGGATGCCGTAGTCCTTCCGCCCCGCCTGCGGCGTCGGGTGCACCAGGTTCGACTCGTAGACGAGCGTGCCGCCCGGCTGCAGCTCCTTGCGGTACAGCTCGTAGCCCTCCGAGGACATCGCCACCAGCACGTCGGGGTGCCGCACGTAGGGGTAGAGGATCTCGGTCTCGGACATGGCCAGGGTGGCGCTGCACGCCGAGCCCCGCGCCTCGGGGCCGAAGCTCTGGATCATGGCGGCGTGCTTGCCGGCGTGGACCGCCCAGGCGCGGCCGATCACCGTGCTGATGAGCACGACGCCCTGGCCGCCGTAGCCGGTGACGCGGACCTCAGTCCTGTCCATGGAGCATCCCCCCCTCGGGCGGCATCGGCACGTACTTGTCGCCGAGGACGCTCCGGTAGTGCGCGTGCATCGCCTCGAGGAACGTGGGCCGCTCCTGGTCCACGAACTTCCCGCAGACGATCTTGCCCTGGAAGTCGAGATCCAGCTCGCGGGTGTCGGCCTGGTTCCGGATCTCGAAGTTCTCGCGGTAGTAGGTCAGCAGGTCGAGGCCGGTGCCGAGCTTGTTGAGCCGCGCGTAGAGCGTCGAGCAGGGCGCGATCACCTCGATGAAGCGGAACCCCTTGCGCTTGATGCCCTCGGTGAAGGCCCGCGTCATCTGCGCCGTGTGCATGCTGGTCCAGCGCGCCACGTAGGTGGCGCCGCAGGTCGCGGCCAGGTGCGGCAGGTTGAAGGGCCGCTCGAAGTTGCCCAGCGCCATGGTGGACGAGCGCGCCGTCAACGGCGTGGTCGGGGCGTTCTGGCCGCCGGTCATGCCGTAGATGAAGTTGTTCACCAGGATGACGAGCAGGTCCATGTTGCGCCGCGCCGCGTGGATGAAGTGGTTGCCGCCGATGCCGATGAGGTCCCCGTCGCCGGAGAACACCGTCACCATCAGTTCGGGGCGGCCCAGCTTCAGCCCGGTGGCGAAGGGCAGCGCCCGCCCGTGCGTCGAGTGGAAGCTGTCCATCTTGACGTAGCCGGCCACGCGCCCGGTGCAGCCGATGCCGGAGACCACGCTCACCTTGTCGAGGTCCACCTTCGAGCGCTCGAGCGCCGCCGCGTAGCACTTCAGGACCGTGCCGATGCCGCAGGTCGGGCACCAGATGTGCGGCATCCGGTCCATGCGGATGTACGGGGTGATGGGGTGGATCCGCTCCTCGACCGGGCCTGATCCGATGCGCGCGCTCATCGTGCCGCCCCCAGGATGGTCCGGCAGATCTGCTCCGGATCGTGCACTCCACCGCCCGCGTGCGAGACGCCGATCGTCGCGGCCCTGCCCCCCGCGCAGCGCTCCACCTCGAGCACCATCTGGCCGAAGTTGATCTCCGGCACCACGAAGGCCTTGACCTTCCCGGCCAGCTCGCGGATGCGCTTCTCGGGGAACGGCCAGCACACCACCAGCCGCAGGGTGCCGACCTTCGCCCCCTGCTGGCGCGCCATCTCGACGCCGAGCTGCGCCACGCGCGAGGTGATGCCGTAGCTCACCACCACCACGTCGGCGCCCTCGGTGCGGTCCTCCTCGATGCGGACGATCTTGTCCACGTTCCGCTTGAGCTTCTCGACCAGGCGCCGCACCAGCTTCTCCTGCGTCTCCACCGTCATGGACGGGTAGCCGCGCTCGTCGTGCGTCAGGCCGGTGCTGTGGAAGCGGTAGCCGTCGCCGGCCCGTGCCATCTCGGGCACCAGGTTCTCGTCCGGCTGGTAGGGCAGGTAGCGCTCGGGGCGCTGCTTCGTCAGCCGCCGCGGCACCACCTCGATCCGGTCGGCCGGCGGGATGACGACCTTCTCGGTCATGTGGCCGACGCACTCGTCCATCATGAACAGCACCGGCACGCGGTAGAGCTCGGCGAGGTTGAAGGCGTCGATGGTGAGGTCGAAGGCCTCCTGCGGCGAGCGCGGGCTGAGGGCGATGACGCCGTAGTCGCCGTGCGAGCCCCAGCGCGCCTGCATCATGTCGGCCTGCCCCACCATGGTGGGCAGCCCGGTGGACGGGCCCGCGCGCTGCACGTCAACGACCACGACCGGCGTCTCCATCATCGCCGCCAGGCCGATGTTCTCCATCATCAGGCTGAAGCCCGGGCCGCTGGTGACCGTCATCGACTTGGTGCCGGTCCACGAGCCGCCGACCACGGCGGCCATGCTCGCCAGCTCGTCCTCCATCTGGATGAACGTGCCACCCACCGTGGGGAAGCGGCGGCCGATGCGCTCGACCACCTCGGTCGAGGGCGTGATGGGATAGCCGGCGACGAAGCGGCAGCCGGCGGCCATGGCGCCCTCGCCGCAGGCGAAGTCGCCGTCGAGGTAGTGCGTGCCGGTGAGCACGCCGCGCGGGTCGGCCTTCACGGTGCGGGCCTTCGCGGCTTCGAGGTAGTGGGGGCGGGTCACTTGGCCTCCTCCGTCCCGGAGTCCTGGCCGTCGTTCGCCGGCTCCAGCTTGACGGTGAAGATGGCGAAGTCCGGGCAGATCATCTCGCAGGTGTCGCACAGCGTGCAGGCCTCGGCCTTCACCACCACCGGCGGATGGTAGCCCTTCTTGTTGAACCCCGGCGCCGCGGCCAGCACCTCCTTGGTGCAGAACTCGATGCAGAAAGCGCAGCCCTTGCACCATTCCGTGACGATGCACAGTTCGCCGCGCGGCACGCCGACGCGCTCGACCTCCGGCGGCTTGCGCTCGTGCACCGGCTCAATGCCCTCGATCGGCTTCATCCGCTCTCCTCTCGGCGCTCATCCCGTCCCCGCCGGGCCGACGCGGCCACGACGGTCCCCACCTTCTTACGGCAAAGCAAGATACAGGCCCCCCAGCCAGGGCGCACGGGGACCCGGCCCACGGGCGGCGGCGGTACCGACAACGGCTTGAGGAGCAAGGGATTATGGGGGCGGGACGGACCGGGACGGCGGGCACGGCCGGGCGTCGCTGCGGACCGTTCTGTCAGGCGGGCCCCGCGGCTGTCAGGCGGGGCCGGCCCGCCCG
>CAZSQE010000329.1:0-3301 GCA_964608905.1 uncultured bacterium
GCTACAACCTCATCCACCGCTCGCCCGCGCTCCGGCCCGGGCCGGAGCGAACGCTGCGCCAGGCGCGCGAGAAGCTGCTCAACCTGCTGTCGTGGGCGGTGGGCTCCGGGGACGCCGACTTCCTCGTGGTCTTCGACGGCGCCGAGATGCGCGGCGCGGACGAGCGGCACGCGCGCGTCGAGGTCCGCTACTCCCGCCCGCCGCACAAGGCCGACGACCTCATCCGCGAGCTGGTGGAGGAACGGATGCGGTACGTCGAGCGCGTCACCGTGGTGACCGCCGACCTCGAGGTGGCGCGCCACGCCCGCGCCATGGGCGCCGACGTCTCGCTCTCGGACCTCTTCCTGGCCAGCGTGCTGGGACCGGCCCCGGCCGGCGGGGGCGAGAAGCCCGTGTCGCTCTCGAAGAAGGAGGTCGAGGAGTGGGCCGAGATCTTCCGGCGCGGCCGCGTGACCGACGAGGCGCCGCCGCCGGAGGAGACCGGCGACGGCGCCGATGACGAGGACGATCCCGACGCCTGATTCGGGCTAGGGCAGCGCCTCCGCCAGGACGTCGGGCACGAGCACCACGGGCAGCACCCAGGCCTGCGAGTCGTACGCGGCCGCGTCGTCGAACAGCGTGCCGTGCGACAGCGCGTTCACGCCGAAGTGGAAGAGCGGCGGGCGACCCGGCCGTGCCTCCTCCGGCCGGAGGTCGGGGACCCGCCAGACGGCGGTGTAGACGCCGCCGCCCTCGTTGCGGAAGTGGAGCCGGTGGCCGGCCCGGCACAGCACCACGACGTCGTCGTCGCGCGGTGTGGTCACGGTGAGCGTCACCGGCGCACCGGGCTCCAGCTTCAGGACCCCGCGCAGCCGGAAGAACGCCAGCGGGTCGGTGATGGTCGTGTCGCGATCGGCGGTCTGCACCCGGAGGCTCAGCACGCGGGTGGCGGCCTCGCGCGCGGTGATCCGCTCCCCGGACAGCGCCACCAGCCGCCACGCCGTGGCCGCGGAGTCGCCCACCCTCACCCGCTTCAGCAGGAGGCGGCGCACGCCGTGGTCCGCCAGCGGTTTGTGCACGAGGTAGAAGGAGTCGGTGGCGGCGCCATCGCCGGGGACGCGGCGCAGCACGTTGAACCGCCCGGTGAACAGGTGGTGCACGGTGACCACCGCGGTCGTGGGCCGGCCCGTGGAATCCGGGTCGGCGAAGGCGAACTCGAGGCGACGGTCCACGCCGGTGATGACGCGCCAGAAGCGCAGCGGTGCATCCGTGACCGACGTGGCCGTGGTCGCGGCGGTCAACTCGGTGACTTCCTCGCTCTCGAACTGCCCGTCCTCCGTGATCTCGGGCAACCCGGCGAGGACGGCGCTGACCTCGGCCTGGTCGAGCGCGGTCGAGGTCTCGCCCGCGCCGGGTGCGCCGGGCGTGTCCCGGCCGCACCCGGCGAGCAGGCCCGGGAGAGCGAGCAGGAGCAGGATGAGCGGAAGACGGGTCCTCATGGAGCCTCCGTGGTGTCCGGCCGGCCCGCCGCGGCGGGTGGATCGGCCGGCTCGGTGCGTGTCCAACCGGGCGACGACACCAGCGTGTTCAGCAGGGTGCATGCCAGCCGGAGCGCGCTCCCAATCCCGTGCGCGGCAACGCGGGCGCGTCGGCCACGGCCGGGCCGTGTACCGCGCGGGGCACGCGGGGCGGTCCCGCGGGCCCGGGCGGGACAGGGGCTGCGGCCGGGACCACGGGGCGCGGACGACGGACGGGCGGGGCGCGACGCCCCGCCCGTCCGGTTCCCGGTCCGGCGCCTCAGCGCTTGATGTTCACCGACTGGGTGGTGTTGAAGGTCAGCTCGGTGCCTTCCTTGAGCACGACCTGGTAGCCCTTCGAGGCGGCGACGGCGCCGCCCGAGCCGGCCGCGCCGATCAGGCCGCCGATGACCGCGCCCTTCTTGCCGCCGACCGCGCCGCCGACCAGGGCCCCCGCGCCGGTTCCGGCGGCGATGGCGCCGAGGTTGCGCGCGCGGGTCGAGCCCGCCTCGATGGCCTCGGTCCCGGCGGACGCCGCGTAGCTCGAGCCCTCGACGCCCAGCGAGGTGATCGAGAGGTCGAGCAGCGCGCGGTCGCCCTTGGCCGCCGGCTTCACGGCGGTCACGACGCCCTCGACGGTGCTGCCGGCGGGGATCACGGTCTTCTCGTCGACGACGATGTTCTCCTTGACCACGCCGGTCCAGACGTCGCCGACCTTCGCGGTCTCGGTGGAGATCGGCGCGTTCAGCGCCACCGCGATGGCGGTGCCGGAGGGCACGGTGATGCCGGGCGCGGGGGCCGGGGCCTTGGGCGCGGGCGTGGTCTTCGGCGCGGTGGCCTTCGGCCTGGCGGCCGGCGCGGGCGGCGGCGTGGGCTCGGGCTCCGGCGCGGTGCCCTGCGGCGTGAGGTCGGCGGCGGTGGACTCGGTCGGGTTCGCGGCGAAGGCGGTGCTGTCGGCCAGCGTCATGTCGGCGGCCTGCTTCCTGCCGCAGCCGCTCAGGACGACGGCCAGCAAGAACACCACGCTCAGGAGGGTCCAGGTGCGCAGTCTCATCTCGTCACTCCTCTCTCGGTTCCGGCTCCCTGCCGGTTCCATCCTCTCCGCCTCGCGGCGGGCATCCCTCGTGCCGACGGCCACCTGCTGGGTCGTGGCCGCACCGGCAAGGACTTCGGCCGTAGGATGCCAGCCGGACCGCGGCGCGGCAAGCGCGGCTTGCGGCGCGGCCCGGCGGGACTGCGTTTCCCGCACGGCCCGGCGGGCGTTGGGGAAGCCCCCCGCATCGGCTAGGCTGGCGCGCGGTCGAGGCCGCTGCGTGTCCACCCAGCCGATGGAGGGCCGCTCCCATGGATGTCGTGTTCCGTCGCGCCGATCCCCTCGCGCGTCCCGCCGGGGCGCTGGTCGTGGGCGTGCCCGAGCGCGAGCGCCGCCTCGCCGGAGCGGCCGCCGCGGTGGACCGCGCCGCGCGCGGCGCCGTCTCGGCCCTGCTGCGCCGCCGCGACTTCACCGGCGCCGCCTCGTCGGTCGCGGTGCTCTACCCGGCGGGCCTGCGGGCCGGCCGCCTCGTGCTCGTCGGTCTCGGCCCGCGCGCGGAACTGACCGCGCACCGCGTGCGCCTCGCTGTCGCCGCGGCGGTGCGGCGCGCCCGCGAGCTGCGCGCCGGCACGGTGGTGGTGGCGCTGCCGGACGCGGCGGCGCCTGATCCCGCGGTGGCGGCGCGGGCCGCCGCCGAGGGCGCGGTGCTGGGGCCGTGGCGCTTCACGGCCTACCGCACGCGCCCGGGCGCGTGCGGTAGGCCGTGAAGCGC
>CAZSQE010000330.1:0-3290 GCA_964608905.1 uncultured bacterium
GGCGGCGCTGGTGGCCGGCGGCCTGGCGGTGGCGGTGGCGCGCGAGGCGCGCCGCTCGCTGTTCGGCGGCATGTTCGTGCACGACGGCTTCACCGTCTTCTTCACCCTGCTGCTCTGCGCCGCCGGCGCGGTGGCGGTGCTGCTGTCGTGGGACTACGTGCGGCGCACCCGCATCCACCACGGCGAGTACTACGCCCTGCTGCTGTGCGCCACGCTCGGCATGGTCGTGATGGCCGCGGCCAACGACCTCATCACCATGTTCCTCGGCCTCGAGCTGATGTCGCTGTCGCTCTACGTGCTGGTGGGGTTCCGGCGCGGCTCGCTCGAGTCGAACGAGGCGGCGCTCAAGTACTTCCTGCTGGGCGCGTTCGCCAGCGGCTTCCTGCTCTACGGCATCGCCCTGATCTACGGCGCCACCGGCACCACGAACCTGGCCGAGATGGCCGCCTTCCTGACCGGCTCGCCGCTGCGCGACAACCCGCTGCTGCTGGTCGGCGGCGTGCTGCTGCTGGCCGGCCTGCTCTTCAAGGTGGCGGCGGTGCCCTTCCACATGTGGACGCCCGACGCCTACGAGGGCGCGCCCACGCCGGTGACCGCCTTCATGTCGGTGGGGGCGAAGGCCGCGGCCTTCGCCGCGCTGCTGCGCTTCGTCCTGCGCGCGCTGGGCGACGTGCCGGTCGCCTGGGAACCGCTGCTCGCGACGGTGGCGGTGCTGACCATGACCGTGGGCAACGTCACGGCGCTGCTGCAGGTCAACCTCAAGCGCATGCTGGCCTACTCGAGCATCGCCCACGCCGGCTACCTGCTGGTGGCGGTGGTGGCGGGCGGGCCGGCCGGCGCCTCGGCCGCGCTCTTCTACCTCGCGGTCTACGCGGTCATGAACCTGGGCGCCTTCGGCGTGCTGACGCTGCTGGGCCGCGGCACGCAGGAGCCGGTGCTCATGGCCGACATCGCCGGGCTCGGCTTCCGCCGCCCCTGGCTCGGGCTGGCGCTGACCGTGTTCATGCTCTCGCTCGGCGGCATCCCGCCCACGGCCGGCTTCATGGGCAAGTTCTACGTCTTCGGCACGGCCCTGCAGGCGGGACTCGTCCCGCTGGTCGTCATCGGCGTGCTGAACAGCGTGGTGTCCATCTTCTACTACCTGCGCGTGACCGTGGCCCTCTACATGGAGGAGCCGGGCGTCGAGCCGGTGGGCGTGAGCTGGAACATCCCGGCGGCGATCGCGCTGGCGGTGGCGCTGGTACTCACGCTCTGGTGGGGCGTGCAGGCCGGCGGCCTGCTGGCCGAGGCGCAGCGCTCGGTGCTCGGGCTGCTGTAGGGCCGCGCCTACCCGCCCAGCCGGCGGGTCACCGCGTCGAGGGAGTCCCGCACCTCCGGCACGCTGCCGCGCCCCAGCTCGCGCCGGTAGAGCGCCTGCGCCCGGCGCAGGTCGCCCTCCGCCTGCGCCACCTGCCCGCGGCGGAAGTCCAGGCCGCTGCGGTAGCCCAGCGCGCGGCGCTCGGCCTCGAACCACCGCAGCGCTTCGCGCGGGCGGCCGCGCTGCAGCTCGACGATGCCGAGCTTCTCGCGCAGCCCGCCGCGGTGCGGCAGCCGCTCGACCGCGCCGGCCAGCGCGCGCTGCGCGTCGTCCCAGCGTCCCTCGAGCAGGGCGACGTTGGCCAGCAGCTCGAGCGCCCGGCCGTGGTGGGGCGAGCCCGCCGCCTCGCGCTCCAGCTCGCGCACGACGTCCGCGCGGAACGCGCGGTCCGCCGTCAGGCGGGCCCCCATCGCCGGCAGGGAGCCGGCGGCGGCCGGCACGGCCGTGTAGGCCGACTCGGCGGCCAGCCGGGCGAAGGGCCCGTCGCGGCGCACGTAGACCATGGCGTCGTCGTCGCCGAAGACCCGGGCCCAGGCGGTGTCGCGGTCCATGATGGCCAGGGTGCTGTCGGCGGGGCCCTCGTTGCGCTTCAGGACCAGGTGCGTGAACCGGTAGAGCCCGTCCAGCTCGCGCCAGCCCCGCGTGCTCGTCTGGGCGGCCACGTACCGGGCCCGCAGCTCCGTCGAGCCCTCCTGGTGGATGCCCATGAAGGGGAGCCGGTCGCGGTCCGGCCAGAGCCGGAAGGCGAGGTAGCCGCCGTGGTCGAAGCGGTTGTTGTACATCCGCCCGCGCAGGTCGTGCCGCTCGATGAAGCCGGCGGCGCCCGCGGGCGCCCAGTCGCCGGGCACGTACATGCGCACCGGGTAGCCGGGGTCGAGCAGGGCGGGCAGCGTGACGACGACCGCCGCCGCGACCGCCAGTCCGGCGCGCGGCCAGGCGCCGGCGATCGGCGTCGGCAGCCGCACGCCCCGGGCCCACTCGGACAGGTCGCGCGACAGGTAGAGGGCGGCCACGACGGCGTAGACGCCGATGAAGCGCTGCCCCACGGCGATGAGCGCGGTGAAGAAGACGCAGGTGGCGAGCTCGACGCGGTCCAGCCCGTGCCGCCGGACGCGCGCCAGGGCCAGCAGCGGCCACAGCGCCAGCACCAGCGGCAGGCCGTCGCGCAGGTGCACGGACCACTGCACCGGCGCCATCTCGCCGATGGCGGCGTAGATGGGCTCGTGCCGCCAGACCAGCCAGAACTCGAACGGCTGCCACAGCGTGCGCCACCCGGAGGGGTTGACGAAGGAGACGGCGGCGGCGGCGAGGCCGGCGAGCCAGAGGTCGCGGGCCGGGGGCGCCCCGGCGCGGCGCGGCGGCAGGTGAGTCGCCAGCACGTGGATGCCCAGCACGACGAAGAAGAGCCAGTAGGAGATGTGCGTGTTCGCCCACGCCAAGGCGATGGGCACCAGCCAGAGGGCGTGGACGCGGGCGCCGTGGCGCCGGGCCTCGAGCAGCAGCAGCTCGGCGGCCAGCAGGATGACGGCCACCGTCTCGGGGCGCGCCTGGCTGCGGCCGCGGTAGACCATGGCCAGCAGGGCGATGACCACGAGCGGCACGAATCCCCGCGCGCCCATGCGGCGCGCGCCCGCCCAGACCAGGGCGAAGACGGCCAGGGTGGCGAGCCAGCGCCACAGGTAGATGCCGTCGAGCCCGCCCAGCTTCCAGAAGGGCCACAGCAGGGTCTCGAAGCCCCAGGCGTAGTTCACCTCCGGCTGGCCCCAGGTCGGCCAGGTCCAGAGCTGGGTGAGCGGGAAGCGGTGCTGCTCCCAGACGAAGCGGCCGACGAGGAGGTGCTGCCACTGGTCCGGGTCGTAGGCGGCGTGGGTGACCGAGAGCACCGCGAGCACGGCCACCGCCAGCGCCACGAGCAGCAGGGCGGGGTGACGGG
>CAZSQE010000331.1:0-3271 GCA_964608905.1 uncultured bacterium
GCCTGGGGCTGGGCGCCCTGCCCGCGGTGCCGGAGGCGCCGATGAGCTGGCGGCTGGACCTCGCCGACCTCGACCTGGCGGTGCTGCCGTACCTCGCCCCGCAGCTGGCGGCGGCGCGCGGGCGGCTCGAGCTGCACGCCACCGTGGGAGGGACGCCGCAGCGGCCGGACCTCCGGGGCACGGCCGCGGTGCGCGACGGCGAGGCGCTCATGGTCGGGCGCAGCGAGCTCGTCACCGGGCTGCGGGCGGACTTCCGGCTCGACGAGACGCGCATCACCATGGACAGCCTGTTCGCCCGCTCGGGCCGGCGGGGCACGGTGCGGGCCGACGGCGTGGTCGAGCTGGAGGGCGCGCGGGTCGGGCACTACGAGTTCCGCCTGGCGATGGACGACTTCACCGTGGTCGAGCCGGGCCTGTACGCGGCCGAGTTCGACGCCCCGCGGCTGCGGGTGACGGACGGCCCGGGCGTGGACGGCGGCACCCTGCCGCACGTGGAGGGCGACCTCTTCCTGCGCGGCGCGCGGGTGCTGTTCGACTTCACCAACCAGAACGAGACGCAGCAGCTGGCGGCGCGCACGCAGCCGCTCTACTGGACCTACCGGGTGCGCCTGCAGGCCGCCAACAACCTGCGCTGGCAGCCGCCCGACGGCGACATCGAGTTCAGCGCCGACCTGACGCTCGAGCAGACGCCGAAGACGCTGAACATCTTCGGCGACCTGAACGCGCTGCGCGGCACCTACGACTTCCTCAGCAACCGCTTCGCCATCCGGCAGGCCGACCTGACGTTCGACAACGTCGGCGGGCTGAACCCGGTGCTCGACATCGTCGCCACCACCACGGTGTTGCCGGTGGCGGGGGCCACGTCGGGCAACGGGTTGTCGGGCGGCTCCGCCAGCAGCGACCGGCCCCGGCCGCACCGGATCACGGTGACGATCACGGGGCGCGCCGACGCCCCGACCATCGCCTTCGAGAGCGACCCGGCCGACTGGGACCAGCCCACCATCCTGAGCCAGCTGACGGTGGGCCGTTTCCTCGGCGGCGGCACGGTGGTCTCCCAGCTCAGCGACCCGCTCGACAGCTACGTGACCCGCATGATCAACGCCCAGCTCTCCCCGCTGCTGTCGCGCACCTTCCTGCGGGACGTCGGGCAGTGGCAGTTGGAGCGGGAGCAGGGCGGGCTGTTCGGCGGGCGCGGCGACCTCTTCGTGACCGTGGCCCACCAGTTCAACCCGCGCGTCCAGGTCAGCTACAAGCAGCGCGTCCCGGGCCTCGAGCGGTCGGGCGCGGAGGCGCTGACCGTGTCGGGCACCGACCAGGGGCTGCTCGAGCGCAACGTGGCGGCGGAGTACCGCATCAACCGCTTCTTCTACGTCACCACCGAGCTGGCGCAGCGCCGCCTGCAGACCAGCGCCGCCCTGCCGACGCTGGTGCCGGAGTTCAACGTGAACCTGAAGGCGCGCTGGGAGTACTGATGGCGCGCACGCGGACCCCGGCGCGACGGGCGGGCGCGGCCGCGGCGCTCGCGGTCCTCGTCGCCCTCCTGGCAGCCGCGCCGGCGGCGGCGCAGTACTTCGGGCAGAACAAGCTGCAGGACCGCCGGCCGGCCTGGCGGGTGGTCGAGTCGGACCACTTCCTCGTCCACTACCCGTCCGGGCTGGACAGCCTCGGCCTGCGGGTGCTGGACCTGGCGGAGAAGACCGACGAGCTGCTCGGCCGCCGCCTCGGCCACCGCCTCGGTCGGCGCGTCCCCGTCATCGTCTACGGCTCCCACCACGACTTCGCCCAGACCAACGTCATCACCGACCTGATCGGCCCCGGCACCGGCGGCTTCACCGAGGTGCTGCACAACCGCGTGGTGCTGCCCTTCACCGGCTCGTACGAGGACCTGCGCCACGTCGTCGTGCACGAGCTGACGCACGCCTACCTCTTCGACCTGCTCTACGGCGGGTCGGCCTCGCGGCTGCTGGCGGAGGGCTCGTTCTTCGCCGCCCCGCTGTGGTTCTCCGAGGGCCTGGCCGAGCACCTGTCGCTGGGCATGGAGCCGGACGCCGAGATGTTCCTGCGCGACGGCATCGTCACGGGCTACCTGCCGCCGCTCGAGCGGTCCGGCGGCTACCTCGTCTACAAGCAGGGGCAGTCGGCGGTGGGCTGGCTGGTGGCGCGCCACGGCGAGGAGCGCCTGCGCCGGCTGCTGCGCGAGCTGCGCCGCACCCGCGGCTTCGACCGCGCCTTCCAGCGGGTCATGGGGCTGACGGTACGGCGCTTCGACGAGCAGTGGCGGGACGCGCTGCGACGCGCCTACTGGCCGGAGGTGGCGGTGCGGCGCGACCCCGAGCGTTTCGCCCGCCAGCTCACCGACCACCGCCGCGACGGCAGCGCCTTCAACACCGCGCCGGCCATCTCGCCGCAGGGCGACCGCATCGCCTGGTTCTCGGACCGGCGCCAGTACACCGACGTCTACGTGATGTCGGCCTACGACGGGAAGGTGCTGCGCCGCGTCATCCGCGGCGAGCGCGGCGTGCACTTCGAGTCCATCCCCTCGTTCCGCAGCGCCCTCACCTGGTCCCCGGACGGCCGCTGCCTGGCGCTGACGGCGAAGAGCGGGGGCCGGGACGCGCTGGTCGTGGTCGCGGTGGAGGACGGGCGGGTGCTGCGCCGACTGCGGCTGGACTGCGACGCGCTCGCCTTCCCGGCCTGGTCGCCGGTGACGGACAGCGTGGTGGTGACGGGGCTCAAGGACGGCCGGTCGGACCTGTGGCTGGTGGACACCGGGACCGGCGAGGCCGAGCGGCTGACCGACGACGCCTGGGACGAGAAGGAGGCCTGCTGGACGCCGGACGGACGCACCGTCACGTTCGCCTCGGACCGGCTGGCCCCGGTGGTGCTGCGGCCGGAGCGCGACCCGGACGGGTTCGGCCGCTACGGTCTCTACGACCTCGACCTGGCGGAGCGCCGCGTGCGCGAGCGGGTCGTCGGCGCGGGCGACGTCCACGCCCCGGCGTGGTCGCCGGACGGGCGCAAGCTGGCCTACCTCTCGGACCGCGGCGGCGCCTCCGACATCCTGCTGCTCGACACCGCCGACGGCAGCGTCACCCAGCTCACCGAGGTGCTGGGGGGGATCTCGAGCCTGTCGTGGTCGCGGCAGGACGACCGGCTCGTCTTCTCGGCGTTCCACCGCGGCGGCTACGACGTCTTCGCCGTGCGGGAGCCGGTGGGGGTGGACGCGGTGCTGGCCCGGCTCCGGCGCGAGACGCCGGGCGCGGTGCTGGGC
>CAZSQE010000332.1:0-3254 GCA_964608905.1 uncultured bacterium
ACGTCGGCGCGGTCCTCGACCGGCTGGCCGGCCAGGAGCGCTGGCGGGCGATGGTGGAGCGCGACCGGCCGGCGGTCCTCGCGCTGTTCGAGTCGGTCTTCCGGCACCACGCGTTCACCGGCCGCTCCGGGCGGATGTACGCCTACGAGGGCCTGGGCTGCGTCTACTGGCACATGGTGGCGAAGCTGCTGCTGGCGGTGCAGGAGGTGGCGCAGCGGGCGGAGACCGAGGGGCAGCCCGGACCGGTGCAGGAGGCGCTGGCGCGGGCCTACCACCGCGTCCGCGCCGGGCTGGGCTTCGAGAAGACCGCGGCCGGGTACGGCGCCTTCCCCATGGACCCGTACTCGCACACGCCGCCGGGCGGCGGCGCACAGCAGCCGGGGATGACCGGGCAGGTGAAGGAGGAGATCCTCACCCGCCTCGGCGAGCTGGGCGTCACCGTGCGGGACGGCCTCGTGGGTTTCCGCCCGCGGCTGCTGCGGCGGACGGAGCTCCTGCGCGAGCCGGCCACGTTCCACCACTACGGCCCCGACGGGGCGGAGCGCTCGCTCGAGGTGCCGGCAGGCGCGCTGGCCTTCAGCTACTGCCAGGTGACGGTCGTGTACGAGGCGACCGAGTCGGCCTGGGTGCGGGTCACGGGCCGCGACGGGACGAGCGCGACGCGGTCCGGCGAGTGGCTGGACGCCGAGGCGAGCCGCGCGCTCCTGGCGCGGGACGGATCGATCGAGCGCGTCGAGGTCGGAGTGCCCGGGAGCCACCTGCTGGCCCCCTGACGGGGCCGCCCCATACCAAACGGTTGCCGCCCAAGCGCTTGCGGTGCAACGACCCCGCCATGCACAACCTTTCGCAGCCGTAAGGCACTGTCGCGAAAGGACAAAAAAGAGCTTTGTTCTTTCACCGAACATAGTATATACTGGATTCACGCGAGTCGGATGACGCGTCCCACGTGGGACGATGCGCGTCGTCCGGCTCGGAGCCCGTTCCCCGTTTCACGAGTTGTCCTCAGGCACAGGGAGGAAACGGTAATGAAGAACTCGGTACTCAAGAGGGTCGTTCTCGCGCTCGCGATCTGCGCCCTGAGCGTGGGGGTCGCCTCGGCCGACGTCACGGTCACGGTGGATCCCGGTACGCTGGTGAACGGGTACATGAACGTGTTCGATCTCGCCAACAATTTCCAGTGGGCTTCCGGGTGGGGACCCGCCGACCTGACCGCCGTCTGGTCCGGCAGCGACGTGACCCTCGGCCCGAACTGCATCGGCGACCCCGATCCGTACTGGTACCTGCCGTCGGGTGGCCCTGGCTCCGCCGGCCAGCACCTGATGGAGGCCAATCTCTACGCCGAGCCGCTGGGATCCCTGCCGGGGCAGAACGTGACCTTCCAGGGGTTCGTGCTGAGCAACACCCTGACGTCGGCCCACGTCGCCACCGCGTTCATCAAGGACTTCGCGCCCGATTTCTCGTCGTTCAATGCCACCATCATCCCGCTGCCTGCGTCCGGTCCCTTCAGCCTGTCCCTGGCCACCGTCAACGACCCGGCGCGCCACGTGCAGTGGGGCTTCCAGATGAAGGGCGTGAACGTGTGGGTCACCGACCTGGCCCCGTACGGCACGGTCACGATCGGCCCGGCCTCCGTGGTCCCGGCCCAGTCGCAGACCTGGGGCGCCCTGAAGTCGCTGTACCGGTAGGCTGAGACAGCCGGCCTGCGGGCCGGACGAGACACGGGCGGCCACCTCCGCGAGGAGGTGGCCGCTCCGCTTGCGGGGCGATGCCGGCGGCACGGGGGGGCCGGGCAGCGCCGCGTTCAGGACCGTCCGAAGTCGCCCTCCGCCCCCTGTTCCTCGGCGTGGTGCTTGATCACCCGCGCCTCGGCGATGAAGACCACCTCCTCGGCCACGTTGGTGGCGAGGTCGGCCACCCGCTCGAGGTTGCGCGCCACCAGGATCAGCTCCATCGCGCGCGTGATGGTGGTGGGGTCCTCGACCATGAAGCTCACCAGCTCCCGGAAGACCTGCTGGTTGAGCGCGTCCACCTCGTCGTCGCGGGCGCACAGCCGCCGCGCCCCCTCGGCGTCGCGCCGCACGAACAGGTCCAGCGCCTCGGCCAGCATGCCGTTGGCCAGGGAGGCCATGCGGGGGATGTCCACCAGCGGCTTGAGCAGGGGCTGGTCCGCCAGCCGTTCGACGCTGCCGGCGATGTTCACGGCGTGGTCCCCGACCCGCTCGAGGTCGTTGTTGATCTTGAGCGCGGCGGTGATGAAACGCAGGTCGCGGGCCATGGGCTGCTGCAGCGCGAGCAGCCGCACGCAGCGCTCCTCGATGTCGATCTCCATGCGGTCGATGACCCGGTCGTCGGCGAAGATCTCCTGCGCCAGTCCGGTGTCGAGGCGGCGCAGCGCCTCCACCGCCTTGAGCACCATGCCCTCGGCGCGGCCGCCCATGAGCAGCAACTGCTCCTTGAGGGCCTCCAGCTCCCGTTCGAAGTGCCGTTCCACGTCGTTCCTTTCGCGGGCTAGCCGAAGCGCCCGGTGATGTAGTCCTCGGTCAGCTTCCGGCGCGGCCGCGTGAAGAGCTGGCGGGTCTCCCCCACCTCGATCAGCTCGCCCACCAGCATGAAGGCGGTGCGGTCGGAGATGCGCGCCGCCTGCTGCATGTTGTGCGTCACCATGACGATGGTGTAGCGCTCCTTGAGCTGGAGCACCAACTCCTCGATGCGCGCGGTGGCGGTCGGGTCCAGCGCCGAGGCCGGCTCGTCCATGAGCAGCACCTCGGGCTCCACCGCCAGCGCCCGGGCGATGCACAGCCGCTGCTGCTGGCCGCCGGAGAGCGCGAGGGCCGACTTGCCGAGGCGGTCCCGCACCTCGTCCCACAGCGCCGCGTGCCGCAGGGCGGCCTCGACCCGGGCCTCCAGCTCGGCCCGGTCGCGCCGGCCGAGCAGGCGCAGCCCGAAGGCGACGTTGTCGAAGATGGACTTGGGGAAGGGGTTCGGGCGCTGGAACACCATGCCGACCCGGCGGCGCAGTTCGACCACGTCGGTCGCCGGCGCGTAGGCGTCGAGGCCGGTGACGCGCACCTCGCCCTTCACCCGCACGCCCGGGATGAGGTCGTTCATGCGGTTGAAGGAGCGCAGCAGCGTGCTCTTGCCGCAGCCCGACGGTCCGATGATGGCGGTCACGCTGCGGGCGGGCACGTCGAGCGTCACCTGCTGGAGCGCGTGGTGCGCGCCGTACCACAGGTCGAAGTCGCGGGTCACGATGC
>CAZSQE010000333.1:0-3229 GCA_964608905.1 uncultured bacterium
TGGCAGGCAGCAAGCAGCTGGGCGCTTCGAGCGGCGCCCTGACGCCGGCGGTGAGTGACACGTTCGTGGTCTCCCCCGCTACGGCAGCGGCGCTCGCCTTCGTGCAGCAGCCGACGGACATCGCCGCCGGGGCGGCGTTCGACCCGGTCGTGGCGGTGAGCCTCCAGGACACCTACGGCAACGTGGTGACGAGCGCCGCCGACTCGGTCAGCCTGCAACTGACGGCGGGCACGGGCGCGCTCATCGGCACGACCACCGTGGCCGCGGTCGAGGGCATCGCCAGCTTCCCCGGCCTGACCGTCGAGGTGGCCGGCAGCGGCAAGCAGCTCACCGTGACCTCGGGGACGCTCTCCAGCGCGGTGAGCGACAGCTTCGCGGTCTACCCCGCCGCGGCAGCCTCGCTGGCGTTCGTGCAGCAGCCGACGGCGGTGGTGGCCGGGGCCGCGATCAGCCCGGCAGTGACGGTCGGGGTGCAGGACGCCTACGGCAACGCCGTGCCGAACGTGTCGGTCGAAGTGAGCCTCGTCGGTACGGGCACGCTGACCGGCGGT
This sequence comes from uncultured bacterium, assembly GCA_964608905.1. Lineage (GTDB taxonomy): Bacteria > Eisenbacteria > RBG-16-71-46 > RBG-16-71-46 > RBG-16-71-46 > JANXPZ01. Next base: position 552 of record CAZSQE010000333.1, read on the forward strand.
GGAGCGGTGCCGACCGACGGAAGCGGCCTCGCCACGTTCGCGGCGCTGGGCGTCGACCTGGCGGGCAGCAAGCAGCTGAGCGCGAGCGCCGGGGCGCTGACGCCCGTGCTCAGCGACACGTTCACGGTCGGCTGCGCGGCCATCGTGCTCGAGCCGTCTTCGCTCGAGCCTGGCGTCAGCGGGACGCCCTACGAGGCCCTCATCGGCGCCAGCGGCGGCGTGCCACCCTACGCGTTCGTGGTGACCGTCGACAGCCTGCCGCCCGGCCTCACCCTGCATCCCTCTACCGGCGTGCTGTCGGGCACGTTGACCACGAGCGGCACGTTCGACTTCACCATCACCGCCACCGACTCCGGCGGCTGCTTCGGGGAGCGCGCCTACAGTCTCCGCGTGTGCCCCGTCATCGCCGTGCTGCCGGACTCTCTGCCCGTCGCGTCCGTCGGCGTGCCGTACGCCCAGGTGTTCACCGCCAGCGCCGGCATGGCGCCGTTCGGCTTCTCGCTGACCTCCGGGGTGCTGCCGTCGGGGCTCTCGCTCGCGACCGACGGGACCCTGTCGGGGACCCCGGGCGAGGCCGGGACGTTCGACTTCACGGTCACGGCCATGGCCACGGACAGCTGCACGGGCAGCCGCCCGTATGCGCTCGAGGTGCTTCCCGCGCCGCCGGCGGTGACGGATCTCGCCGCCGTGCGCGTCGTGTCCGGCAACGACGGCGACGGAACGACGAAGATCCTCGTCACCTTCACCGCCCCTCCCGGTACCGACTCGGTCGAGGTCTACCGCGCCCCCTTCGGGCACTACCCCGAGTACGACGACGGCGGCGGCGGCGTGCCGGCCACGCCATCGTACCCGCCGGGCGCGCCGTGGTCGCTCACGGGCGTGACGGCCGGCGGCCAGACGGACGAGCCGTCCGCACGGGACTTCTACTACCACATCGTGTTCACCCGGAACGCCGGCGGCGGCGTCTCCCCCGTCTCGAACAAGACGACCGGCACGTGCAACTACGCGCTCGGCGACGTGTCGGACGGCTACACCCCCGGCACGGGCAACAACGAGGTGGGCGCCGAGGACGTCTCGCTGCTGGGGGCCCACTACGGGATCGGCGCCGCCGAGATCGCCGCCCGCGGCGTCGCCTACCTGGACGTGGGACCGACCACTGACCTGCTGATGACCTCGCGTCCGTTCACCGACAAGCGCCTCGACTTCGAGGACCTCATCGTCTTGGCCACCAACTACGGCGAGGGGGCGAGCCTGCTGCTCGAGCCGCTGGCCGCCGTCGTCCCGTCCCCGGCGGCGGGCCCCGAGCGCCTGGAGGTGCTGGCCCCGTCGTTGGTCGAGGCCGGGGAGACCGTCACGGCCATCCTCCGCGTCGAGGGCGGGGGGCGGATGCAGGGCTTCTCGGCGACGTTGGCGTGGGACCCGGCGGTGGTGGAGCCGGTCGGCTGGGCGAGCGGGGGGTTCGTCGAGGGACAGCGCGGCGTGGTGCTGACGTCCCGGCCCGGGACGGTCGACGCGGCGCTCCTCGGCCGGCGCGGGTCGGGCATCACGGGCGCAGGCGACGTCGCGCGCGTGAGCTTCCGGGCACTGCGCACGGGTGATGCCGCGATCCGGCTCGATCGCGTGATCGCGCGCGACCCGGCGAACCAGCCGTTGCCGGAGGGCGTCGTCGAGTCGGCGACGCGGGCGGACGCGCCGGCGCACACGCTGCTGCTGGCGCCGTGGCCGAACCCGGCGCAGGGGGCCGCCACGCTGGAGTTCGCGCTCGCCGAGGCCGGCGACGTCGAGCTGGCGTTGTACTCGGTGGACGGGCGCCGGGTCCGCACGCTGGCGAGCGGCCGGCGCGAGGCGGGCGTGCACCGCGTCCGGTGGGCGGCGGACGACGACGGGCGGCGGGCGGTCGCGCCGGGCGTCTACTACGCGCGCCTGGCGGCGGGCGGCCACCGCTTCACCCGGACGCTGGTCGTCCTCCGGTAGGCGGGGCGCGCCATGACGATCCGCATCCCGGCATCGGCCCGGCGCACGTGCCGGCGGCTGGCCGCCACGCTGCTCCTCGCGGCCGCGCCCGCGGCCGCGGCCGCGCAGGGCGTGAGCGTGGTCCTCACGCCCGCGACCCAGACGGTCGCGCCCGGCAGCGAGTTCGTGGTCGACGTCACCGTGCCGGCGGCCGGCGCGGCGTTCAACGGATTCGAGCTGGTGGTGGGCTACGACCCGCTGGCGCTCACGTTCCTGCCGGCGTCCCCCCTTTCGCTCCAGCAGGGATGCCTGATGACCGGGGCCTGCAGCTCCGCCTGCGGGACGACGTTCCACCTGTTCTCGGCGGCGGGCGACAGTCTCGAGGTCCACGACGGGCTGCTGTGCGACCAGGTCTCGCTCACCGGACCGGGGCAGCTCTACCGGCTGCGCTTCCAGGCCTCGGCGACCCCGCAGGTCACCTCGCTCTCGATCCGGCACGCGGCGTTCTACGACGCGGGCCTGTTCGTCACGCCGGTGACGTCCGCCGGCTGCCTCGTCGGCATCGGCATGGCGCTGGACGCACGACCGGCCCCGTCCGTGCCCGGGCTCGCCGTCCGCGCCCAGCCCAATCCCTGCCGGGGCCGGGTCCAGTTGAGCATCCAGACGGAGGGCGTGGCCGAGCCGGACCTGCGCGTGCTCGACCTGCAGGGCCGCACGGTCCGGCT
>CAZSQE010000334.1:0-3224 GCA_964608905.1 uncultured bacterium
TCCCAGTGTAGGCCCGGCGCCCGCCTCGCAGGGGGGGGCTGACGCCGGCGGGCGCCGGGCCTACACTGGGAGATGAACGGGCCGCGGGGAGGCGTCCATGCCCACCATCGAGAGCATCCTCGACCGGCAGGTCCGCAGGTGGGAGCTGGAGCGGAGCGTCCGGCTCCAGGAGGGCGGACCGCACGCGCACGGCCGGCGGCCGGGCCAGCCGGTGATCACCGTCTCGCGCCAGCGCGGCAGCGGCGGCAGCCTGCTCGCCGAGCGACTGGCGCAGCGCTTCGGCTACACCCTGCTCCACCGCGACATCATCGATCGCATCTGCGCGTCGGCCGGCTACAAGCGCCGCATCGTCGAGTCGCTCGACGGCCACGCCCGCTCGCAGCTGCAACTCTGGTTCGAGTCCGTGGTGCAGGGCGCCTGCGTGGATTCCGGCGACTACGTGAAGGCCCTGCTCGAGGTCATCTACTCGATCTCCGAGCTGGGCGGCGTGGTCGTGGTCGGGCGCGGCGCCAACTTCATCGTCGGACACGAGCGCGGCTTCCACCTCCGGGTGGTGGCGCCGCGCGAGGTGCGGGCGCGCAACCTGGTCGAGCGCGAGCGGTTGAGCGAGCGCGACGCCCGGCGCGAGATCGAAAGGGCCGACCACGAGCGGGACGCCTGGGTGCGGCAGGTGTTCGGGCGGTCGGCCGACGACCCGCTCGCCTACGACCTCGTCATCAACCACCTGTCGGTCTCGCTGGAGGCGGCGACCAGCCTGGTGGCCGCCGCGGCGCAGGAGAAGTTCGAGCGCCTGCGGCTGGCCGGGGCCGCCCCGGCGGTCCCGCCGGGGGCCACCGGACCGCGCCCGTAGCCCGGGAGGGGCCCCGGGGCCCGGGCGGGACCCCCCGGGGGGGCCGGACCCGGCCGGATGGCCGCTTTCGCTGTAGCCGCCCCCGCGGCCGGCGTACTACCATCTAGCTGAGTGCCGACGGCCGGTGCGGGGCGACGTCTCCACCGCCAGGAACGACACCGGGGGAAGTTGGCCGGCCGCGACCAAGGGGCCGGGCCGCCTCCTCCCGTCCAAGCGCCACCGGAGGATCACCGCATGCACCTTGCCACTCGAATCCTCGTCCTCGGCGCGCTCGTCACGCTCGGAGCGCTCCCGGCGCTCGCGTCCACGACCGTCACGCTGCAGAACGGGCGCAACGGCTACACCGGCACGACGGACGCCTGGCTCGACGCGAGCCAGACGCGCGACAACTACGGCGGCGCTCCCGACCTTCGCGTCCGCTGGTACGACGGCCGCGACGACTGCTCACTCCTCCGCTTCGACCTGACCGGCGTCTTCCCGCCGGGATCCGAGATCATGGTCGCCACCCTGTCGCTCTACTACGTCTCCGCCTCGAGCTTCCAGGACGACAACGCCATCACCATCCGGCCCTACCGGCTGCAGGCCGGCGCGACGTGGTACGAGAACGTCTACAACGGCCAGTTCGGCACCGGTGTGAGCTACCGCTACCGCGACGCGTCCGAGGCGTCCGAGTGGACGGGCGGAGCGGAGGGCGCCTGGTGGGACAAGATCGACGACGGCAACGGGACCGCCAAGATCAAGGACGTGGACGGCACGCCGCCCGACGCCGTCCCTCCCGGGAACTGGGTGGACTTCGCCGTGACGCAGTCGGTGGGCGCCTGGCACCAGGGGGCCAAGAACAACGGCTTCCTCGTCGTCGCGACCGGGTTCCAGGGCGGCGGCACCAACTGCTACGGCGTGTTCACCTCCCGCAACGACGGCCTCGCCTCCACGCGGCCCAAGCTCACCATCACCTTCGAGCAGCCGGTGGAGACGGTCCCCACGACCTGGGGCCGGATCAAGTCCCTGTACCACTAGTACGGAGTGCCCGGCGTCAGGCCCTCGTCTCAAGTCCCTTCCCTGCGGCCACGCTCACCCGGGCGTGGCCGCCCGGCAGGGGGACGGGATGGGTGACGGACGAGGTGTCGATCGACTGCGTGTCACTCCAGTATCCGCGGGTCTCTCCCGAAGGAGCCGAGCCGCATGACCGTGCTTCGCCGGGGTCACCGCAGTCTGACGTCGCGAGTCCGGAAGTGAGTCCCGGTCGCGCAGCGGTATCGCGGGTTGTCCCGGGCCACTTCGTCCTCGTCCGTCGCCGTTCGTGTCCCTCAGGCCTTGTTCGCCAGGACTCCAGGGGTGGGCGCGGCCCACAGACGACCGACCGGTTCGCGCGCGACGGCGACCGCGATCCTGGTCGGATGCCCGCCCTGGCGCTCCATCCGGCGGTGGCGCCGGCACAGCCGAAGCTGCGCCCGACCGTGGAGCGTCGTCACGGGGACCGCAGCCCGGGGTTGGACCTGAGGCGGCCGCTGGCGTGGCCGGCACTCGCCGTGCTGCTGCTGGCGCTGGTCCTGTTCGCGCCCGCGCGGCGCAGCCCGTTCATCTACCTGCAGCTCCGAGCGGGGCGGCGGGCGGCGGATACGGGGCGCGACACGGTGCGTGATACCGCTTCGCTGACTGCCTGAAACACGCGGTCCCGCGCCGCGCCCCTTGAGGCGCATTCATGCGACATTCCCGGGGTGGAGTCAATGGCAATCCGCGCCGCCGCGACGGCGCCGCCCGGTCCCGCCGACGGTCCGGCGGCGGTTTCCCGTGGCGGTGGGAATCGGCGAGAATGCCGCGGACGGTCCGGGCCCGGCCCACCGCCGAACCGGACCGCCCCGCAAACCCCGTCGCCCGAGACGCTTCCCGGGGAGGACCCCATGTCCACGCGCCGCCGGATGCCGCCGCTCCTCGCCGCCGCGCTGCTGCTGGCCCCGGCCGCGTCCGCCGCCGGGCCGGCCGCGCTCGATTCCCTGGTCGCCTCCGAGCGGGCCTTCGCGCGGATGTCCCTCGACCGGGGCGTGCGCGACGCGTTCCTCCACTGGATGGCCCCCGACGGCGTCATCTTCCGCCCGCGGGCCGTCAACGCCCGGCAGGCGTGGGAGTCGCGGGGACCGGTGGCGGCGCGGCTGGCGTGGAGCCCGGTCTACGCCGAGGTCTCGGCGGCCGGCGACCTGGGCGTGAGCACCGGGCCGTGGGAGCTGCGGCCCGACGACCCGAAGCTGCCCGCCGGCCACGGGCACTTCGTCTCGGTCTGGCAGCGGCAGGGCGACGGCGGGTGGCGGGTGGCGGTGGACATCGGCATCGGCCACGCGAAGCCAGACCGCGGCGTGGGCATGGACGAGGTCACGCC
>CAZSQE010000335.1:0-3222 GCA_964608905.1 uncultured bacterium
CCGCCCCGGCGCAGGCGTGCCGCCCGGCCCCGGCGCTGGCGCGCCGCCCTCGCCCGGCCCGCGCGCACCCGCCAGCTCGTCGGCGTGGAAGGACGAGCGCACCAGCGGGCCGCTGGCGGTGTTGGCGAAGCCCAGCTCGCCGGCCCGCCGGGCCCAGTGCGCGAACTTGTCCGGGTGCACGTACTCGGCCACCGGCAGGTGGCGCGGCGTCGGCCGCAGGTACTGGCCGATCGTGAGCAGCTCGCAGCCCACGGCGCGCAGGTCCGCCAGCGTGCGTTCGACCTCGTCGTCCGTCTCGCCCAGGCCCAGCATGATGCCCGACTTGCTGCGGATGCCGGCGCCGCGCTCACGCACGCGCCGCAGCAGCTCGAGCGAGCGGCGGTAGTCGGCGCTCGGCCGCACCGTGCGCTGCAGCCGCTCGACCGTCTCGACGTTGTGGTTGATGACGTCGGGGCGCGCGTCGATGACCCGCTGCAGGTCCTCGGCCCGGCCCTGGAAGTCGGGGATGAGCACCTCGATGGCGGTCCGGCAGCGCGCGCGGATCTCGGCGATGGTGCGGGCGAAGACGGCGCTGCCGCCGTCGGGCAGGTCGTCGCGCGTCACCGAGGTGACGACGGCGTGGCGCAGCCCCATCGCCGCGACCGCCTCGCCCACCCGGCGCGGCTCGTCCTCGTCCACCCGGCCGTCGGGCCGCCCCGGGGCGACGGCGCAGAAGCCGCAGCGCCGCGTGCAGCGCTCGCCCAGGATCATGATGGTGGCGGTGCCGCGCTCCCAGCAGTGGCCGAGGTTGGGGCAGCGCGCCCCCTCGCACACGGTGGTGAGGCGCTGCGCCCGGAGCAGGGCGCGGGTGCCGGCGTACTCGCCGGCCCCCGGCAGCTTCACCTTGAGCCACTCCGGCCGCCGCGGGACCGAGGCGCGGTCCCCCGCCCCGTCCGCCACGCTCAGTCCCTCGCCAGCTCGGGGGCCCGGCCGGCCGGCCCGCCGAGGCTCAGCATCCGGTCGAGCGCGACGCGCGCGTAGTGCCGCACCGTCTCCGGCACGCGCACGACGTTGACCGGGTGGCCCTCGACCAGGTTCTCCAGCACCCACAGCAGGTGCGCCGGGTCGATGCGGTTCATGGTCACGCAGGGGCAGACGTCCCGCTGCAGCGACTCGATGCGCTGCTCCGGGTGCTCCAGCGCCAGCCGGCGCACCAGGTTGATCTCGGTGCCGACCACCCAGTGGGTGCCCGGCGGGGCCTTCGCCACCTGCTCGATGATGTATTCGGTGGAGCCGACGAGGTCGGCGGCCGTGGCCACCTCGAACGAGCACTCCGGGTGCACGAGCACGCGCACCGCCGGGTCGGCGGCCCGCGCCCGCTCCACGTGCGCGCGCGTGAACTGCGTGTGCACGGAGCAGTGCCCGCGCCACAGCACGAGGCGCGTGTCGGGGCCGAAGCAGGCGGCGTTCTCCCGCTCCGCGTCGCCGCCGCGCCACTCCCACTCCGCCGTGCGCTCGAGCGGCAGGCCCATCGCCCAGGCGGTGTTGCGGCCGAGGTGCTGGTCGGGGAAGAAGAACACACGCGGCTTGCGCTCCCAGGCCCACTCCAGCACCGCGCGCGCGTTCGACGAGGTGCACACCACGCCGCCGCGCGCGCCGCAGAACGCCTTGAGCGCGGCGGTCGAGTTCATGTAGGTCACCGGCAGCAGCGTGTCGCCGTGCACGGCGGTGAGCCGCGCCCAGGCGGCCTCGACGTCCTCGCCGCCCGCCATGTCGGCCATCGAGCAGCCCGCCTTGAGGTCGGGCAGGATCACCGCCTGCCGCGGGCCGCGCAGGACGTCGGCCGACTCGGCCATGAAGTGCACGCCGCAGAAGACGATGAACTCCGCCTCCGTCTGCCGCGCCGCCAACTGCGACAGCTTGAGCGAGTCGCCGCGGAAGTCGGCGAACTCGATGACGCTCTCGCGCTGGTAGTGGTGCCCGAGCACGACCGCCCGCGGGCCGAGCGCGCGCCGCGCCGTGTGCGTGCGCTCGCGGATCTCCGCCGCCGGCAGGGCGGCGAAGTCGGCGAAGGGGCGCGCGTGCGCGTCGGAGCCCGGGCCCGCGGTCATGGCCGTTCCGCTAGCCGCAGCTGCCCGTGCCGCAGCCGCCCGAGCCGCAGCCGCCCTCGGGCTGGGCCTCGACGTTCGGGTTCTTCACCGTGAAGCCCGAGCCCTCGGGCGTCTCGACGTAGTCGATGGACGCGCCCTGCAGGAACGGGGCGCTGTCGGCGTCCACCAGCACCTTGACGCCGCCGAAGGTCCCCTCCCAGTCGCCCTGCTCCAGCTTCTCGGCCAGCGACAGGCCGTAGTGCGCGCCCGAGCAGCAGCCCGGGGCGGCGCTGATGCGCAGGCCGTAGGGCTGGGTGCCGGGCTCGCCCTGCTGGCGGAGGATCTCGTCGAGCTTGCGGCTGGCGGCTTCGGTGATCGTGAGCATTCCTTCTCCTCTCCCGGGGACCCTGCCCCGGCGGGGTGACGGCCGGCCCGGCCGGTGGCTCAGGCGGCGTGGGGTCTCGTGGGACTGCCGGACAGTCTGCTTTCGATGCCCGAGGCCAGCTTCCGGACCACGCCGGCCGGCACGCTGCGGGTCCCGGCGTAGCCCAGCCGGCGGGCCAGCAGGCCCGCCACGGCCCGCCGGGCGGCCGCCAGGTCCGGGGCGGCCGGCCCCAGCCGCTCGCGCAGCGAGGTCATCCGCACCCCCCGGAGCCCGCAGGGGTGGATCAGGTCGAAGAAGGCCAGGTCGGGGGCCACGTTCAGGGCGAAGCCGTGGTAGCTGACCCAGCTGCGCACCGCGATGCCGATGGAGGCCACCTTCTCCTCCCCGGCCCAGACCCCGGTGCGGCCCGGCACGCGGCCGGCGGCCAGCCCCCAGCCCGCCAGGGCCTCGACGAGGACGTCCTCCAGCGCGCGCAGGAAGGCGTGCAGGTCCCGGCCCACCCGGGCCAGGTCCACGACGGGGTAGCCGACCAGCTGCCCCGGGCCGTGCCAGGTCATGTCCCCGCCGCGGCTGACCTCGAACAGCTCGACGCCCCGCGCGGCGAGGGCCTCCCGGCTCACGCGCAGGCTGGCCTCGCTGCCGCCGCGCCCCACCGTCAGCACCGGCGGGTGGTCGGGGAAGAGCAGCCAGTCGGTGATGCCGGCGACGTCGTCCGGGGCGCTGCGGCCCTCGCCGTCGGGCCCGCCGTCGGGCCCGGCCGCCCCCTCC
>CAZSQE010000336.1:0-3211 GCA_964608905.1 uncultured bacterium
GTGCCGCGCCGGACGCCCCCGGCGCCCCGGCCGGGTCCGGGCGACGGGGAAGGCGGAGGCCGCATGCTCACCCAGCAGTCGAGCCGTCATCGGTTGGGCGTCGGGGACATCCTGGACGGGACCTGGGAGGTCCTCTGGCGCCGGCCCCTGGACTTCCTCGCGGTCGGCCTGCTCAGCGTGGCCACGGCGCGGCTGGTCGACCGGCCCGCGAGCGGCGAGGCCGACCTCGCCTGGCTGCTCCTCTACCCCTGGCTGTTCCTGCTCGGTCTCGTGCTGAGCGGCTACTGGAGCATGGCCGCGGCGTGGCTCGCCGAGCGCACGGTGCTGGGCGAGCGGCGCCGCCTGCCCGGCGCCCTCGTCGCCGCCCTCGCCGCGACGCCGCGCTACCTGCCGGTGCTGCTGCTCGCCCTCGTCATCCTGCTCGGCCTCTCGCTGCTGCTCGTCGTCCCGGGCGTCGTCCAGAGCGTCTACTACACGTTCGCCATGCAGGTCGTGGTGCTGCGGCAGGGGCGCGGCAAGGGCGCGCTCGACCGCAGCAAGGCGCTCGTGCGCGGGCGCTGGTGGCGGGTGCTCGGCATCAACCTGTTGCTGTCGTTGCCCTACTTCCTGGCCGCCCTGCTGGGCGACCAGCTGCCCCGCTCGCTCCCCGTCGCCACGGCGATCGTGCTGCTGAAGGCCGTGACCAGCGCCTTCTGGCTGGTCGGCATGACCGTGCTGTTCCTCGACCTCGACTCGCTGCGCCCCTCGCAGCCCCGCGCGGAGACCGTTCCCATGGTGAACCACCGGCCGACCGGGCCGAAGAGCATTCTCGTCCTCGGCGGTGGCCAGCAGGGCCGCGTCATCGCCGGCGACCTCGCCGCGCGGCTGCCGGCCGTGCGCGTCACCGTCGCCGACCTGCGCGACCCGGGCCTCGCCGGCCCGCCCAACCTCGCCTGGCAGCAGGCCGACTGCTCCTCGCCCGAGACCCTCGCGCACCTGATGGCCGCGCACGAGCTGGTGGTGGGGGCGCTGCCGTCGCGCTTCGGCTTCGCCACCATGAAGGCGGCCATCGCCGCGCGGCGCAACCTGGTGGACGTCTCGTTCTGCGCCGAGGACGCCCTGTCGCTGGGCGCCGAGGCGCGCGCCGCCGGCGTGACCATCGTGCCCGACGCCGGGCTGGCGCCGGGCATCTCGAACCTGGTGGCGGGCGAGGCCTGCGCCCGCCGTGGCCCGCCGCGGGAGCTGGTCATCATGGTGGGCGGCGTGGCGCAGGACCCGTCCCGGCCGTACGGCTACTGCGTGACCTGGTCGCTCGACGACCTGACCGAGGAATACGTGCGCCCGGCGCGCATCGTGCGGGGCGGCGCGAAGGTGACCGTGCCGGTCTTCAGCGGCATGGAGGACGTCGAGGTCGAGGGCGTGGGCCGGCTGGTGGCGTTCTACAGCGACGGCCTGCGCTCGCTCATGGACACGCTGCCGGACATCCCCGAGATGGGCGAGAAGACGCTGCGCTGGCCCGGGCACGTCGAGGCGGTGCAGCCGCTGCTGGCCGAGGGCCGGCTGGCCGAGGAGCTGCGCGCGCGCTGCACGCTCCATCCGCCCGAGGACCTGGTCGTGCTGCTGGTGCGCGCGCGCTGGGCCGACGGCGCCGAGGAGGTGCGGCTGGTGGACCGCTACGACCCGGCCACCGGGCTGACGGCGATGGCCCGCACCACCGCCTTCACCACCGCGGTGACCGCGCACATGCTGGCGAGCGGCATCGTGCCGCCGCCGGGCGTGCAGCCGCTCGAGCAGGTGGCGGCCGTGCCGAGCGCCTACCGGTTCATGGTGGACGGGCTGGCGGCGCACGGGGTGACGCTGGAACGCCGGACGACCTGACCCTCACGGAGGCCGACGATGCGACGCACCCGCTGGACCTGGATCCTCGCGCTGGCCGGCACGCTGCTCCTGGCGTCGGCGGCCGCGGGCGCCCCGAGCCCGCTCGACGCGTGGTCGGACGGCGCCACGCTGCGGCTCGACTACGACCACGCCGGCAAGGCGGGGGAGGAGACGTTCGCCCTCACCGGCCTGCGCCGCGAGGGGCCGTGGCCGGGGAGCCGGACGAACCTCGTGGACCCGCTCGGCCTCGGTCCCTACCGCTTCGAGGTGCGCGACCGCGCCACCCAGCTCGTGCTCTACGCGCGGGGCTTCGCCAGCATCTACGGCGAGTGGGAGACCACGGGCGAGGCGCGCGCGCTGCGGCGCTCCTACAGCGAGTCGGTGCGCTTCCCCTTCCCGACGCGGCCGGTGCAGGTCAGCCTGCTCAAGCGCGGCCCCGACAACGCCTTCCGCGAGGTCGCCTCGTTCCTGGTGGACCCGGCGGCGCAGGAGATCAACCGCGAGCCGCTGGCGGCGACCGGGCGCGTGTGGACGGTGTTCGAGAGCGGGCCGCCCGAGCGCAAGATCGACCTGCTCATCATGGGCGACGGCTACACGGCGGCCGAGATGGCCACGTTCCACGCCGACGTGAAGCGCCTGGTCGAGGTGCTCTTCTCGGTCTCGCCCTTCCGCGAGCGGCGCGGCGACTTCAACGTGCGCGCCCTCGACACGCCCTCGACCGACTCGGGCGTGGACCGGCCGAGCGACGGGGTCCACCGCCGCACGGCCCTGAACGCCTCCTACGACATCTTCGGCTCCGAGCGCTACGTGCTGGCCCCCGACAACCTGACCGTGCGCGAGGCGGCGGCGCAGGCGCCCTACGAATTCATCGAGATCCTGGTGAACGGCGAGAAGTACGGCGGCGGCGGCATCTACAACCTGTTCGCCACCTCGTCCACGCGGAGCGGCTCGACGCCGTACGTGTTCGTGCACGAGTTCGGCCACCACTTCGCGGCGCTGGCCGACGAGTACTACACCAGCGACGTGGCCTACCAGACGGCGCCGCCGGCCGTCGAGCCGTGGGAGCCCAACATCACCGCCCTGCTGGACCCGGCGGCGCTCAAGTGGAAGGACCTGGTCGAGCCCGGGACCCCGGTGCCCACGCCGTGGGCCAAGGAGGACTACGAGCGGCACTCGGCCGAGTACCAGAAGGAGCGCAGGGCGCTGCGGGCCAGCCACGCCCCCGAGGCGCAGATGGACTCGCTGTTCGCGAGGGACCTGCGCTGGAGCAAGCCGTTCCTGGCGGGGCAGGGCTACGGGGGGAAGGTCGGGGCCTTCGAGGGCGCCGGCTACATGGCGAAGGGGCTCTACCGCC
>CAZSQE010000337.1:0-3205 GCA_964608905.1 uncultured bacterium
GGGCTGGTAGCCCTGGGCCGCGGGCCAGGGGTGACCTTTCACTGAACCCGAAGAAGGAGTGGGCGATGAAGACGAGAGACGCAGGGAAGCACGAGAGCCGTTGGACCATCCGAAAGTTTTCCGATGACGCTGCCTACCGCGCCTGGCTGGCCGCCGGGCAGCCCGCGCTGCCCGCGGAGCAGGTGGACGAGATCGACGGGAACCTGCTGCTCAACGAGGGCATCGCGCTCTTGCTCGACCTGGGCATCGGGGCGGGGGGCACGACCTTTGCCAACGCCAACGCCTACCTGGGCGTGGGCGATTCGAGCACGGCGGCGGGGGCGACCCAGACCGGGCTGCAGGCCACGACCAACAAGCTGTACAAGGCCATGGAGGCCGGCTACCCGCAGCGGGCCAGCCAGACGGTGACCTGGCGCAGCGTGTTCGGCGAGTCGGAGGCCAACTGGGCCTGGGGCGAGTTTACGGTGGCCAACGGCAACAGCGATTCGGCGGTCAACCTGAACCGCAAGGTGGAGTCGAAGGGCACGAAGTCGGGCGGTACGTGGACGCTCGATCTGGCGATCACGATCAGCTAGGGGCGACGCCATGACGCTGCGGCCGGTGGTCAACGAGGGCTCGAGTCACTTTGTAACGGTGACGTGCCTGGACGAAAACGGGGCGGCGGTGACCCCCGACCGGGTGACGGTGCGGGTGGATGCCCTGGGGGCGGCGGCGCCGGTGCGGGCCACGGCCGAGGTGAGCCCGGCCGCGTCGTTCGAGCTGCATGTGACGCCGGCGGAAAACGCTCTGGTTGTGGCCGGGGTGGATCGCGAGGAGCGGGTGGTGACGGTGGTGGTGGAGTACGGCACCGGCAAGGCGGTGACGGGGGAGTACCGGTACACGCTGCGCGCGTTGCGGTTTGTGCCGTAGTGGCTGCGGCGCTGGGGTTGCGGCTGACGGGGGGGGCGACCAACACCCTGCCGGGGTTGTCGCTGGGGGGGGTGCGCAGTGCCTTTGCCCCGGCGGGCGATCTGTTCGACGAGGTGAGCGCCGACGAGTGCCGGGTGGGCGACGTGGAGCACCGGGCGCTGGACCTGGTGAACAGCGGCAACCAGACGGCGCGGCAGTTGGTGGTGTGGGCCGAGGGGCCGCAGCCGCCTACGTTGGGGCTGGGCTTGGTGGAGGATCGCGCCCGGGAGTTGCGCCACGAGGGGGCGGTACCCGAGCGGGTGACCTTTGGGGCGTGGAGCCAGGCGGACCCCCTGCCCGTCCCCGACTTGCCCCCCGGCAAGGGGCGCCGGGTGTGGCTACGGCGCACGGTGGCCCCGGGGTCGCCCCGGGTGGCGACGGCGGCGGCGGTGTTGCGGTGGAGGTACGTGTAGATGCCTCACGTGTTGGGCGGTGTGAGCCTGCCGGCGGATCTGCTGTGGACCGACGAGTTTGCGTGGACGCCGGTGGCCCAGGTGCGCGAGTACTCGCTGGATGGCTCGCTGATCCTCGAAGAGGCCGTGAGGCTGGCGGGCCGGCCGATTACGCTGGAGTCGGGCCCGGACCGGGCCTGGGTGAGCCGCTCGACGCTGACGGCGCTGTACGCGCTGGCCCAGGCGCCGGCGGCGCTGGCTCTGACGCTTCACGACGGGCGGTCGTTTTCGGTAGTCTTTCGTCACGACGACCGCGCCCTCGAGGCCGAGCCGGTGGTGCCCGAAGTGCCCACCAGCGGGCAATTTTACCGAGTTGTGGTGCGGTTAACCGCGGTTTGACCGCACAGTGAGGAGGGGACCCCCGTGATCACAGATGCCGATTTGAAACTGCTCCAAAGCGAACGCCTGACCGACTACGAGGACGGGGGCGGCCGCCTGACCGGCACCGAGGTGGTGGACGGGGAGATCAACAACCTGTTTCCGGACATCTCGGAGCTCGATCGGGTGTACGGCCGGGTGTCGTTGCGCAAGGGGTTCATCGCGGTGCTGACCGATACGGTGGACACGCTGTACGGCACCCACGCGGCGATTACCGACCCGCCCGAGGACAGCCGCGTGAACGTGACGATGTTTTCGCGCCGCTCCTGGACCGATGAACGCAACGCCGCCAAAGATCGGATCGAGAGCTACGTGATCTCGGGGCCGGAGAGCCGGTTCGTCTTGTACGGCGACCACCTGGAGGGCCAGCGGGCGTTGCGGGTGTACTGCGATACCGACGTGCCGAGCCCCGAGGTGGGAGAGGTGTACCGGCTGAGCGTGGAGAAGACCGGGTACACGCCCCAGGAGCAGTTCGTGCGGGTGCAGGCGCTGGTGAGCCGCAGCACGCAGACGTTTACGGAGATCATCGGGTCGACCCCGACGAGTTTCACGAAGGACGTGGTGATTTACGAGACCTCGGCGGCGCTGCGGGTCGATTTTCCCGGAGGGGTGCCGACGAAGATTTCGAAGCACGCGAGCCCTACGTTGGTGCGCACGACGCAGGTGGCCGATGCGGCGCGCTATTTTGGCGTTCGGCCCCTGGTGGATGCGGCGCTTACGGGCGACCTGGGGGTGAATGTGGGGTCGGCCTACGCGCCATTGGTGCCGAGCACCCAAAGTGAAACCCCCGTGGTGGATCTGACGGCCGGGATGGGAAAAATCTCGTTGGTGCCCTCGGGGGCGGCCGGGGCGCTGACGTGGTCGGGCTCGCTGAGTGGGGCGCTGACGGGCACGCTGTACGCGGCGGCGCGGTACCTGGGCATGGGCTGTGCGCGGGGCACGGTGAGCGTGGCCGTGGGCTCGGTGACGCTGACCGATGACGGCTCGGGCACGCTGGCGCCCCCTTCGGGCGATGCCTCGGGCTACGCGGGCACGGTCGATTACGCCACGGGGCTGGTCACCATCACCCGCACGGGCACCTGGTCGGCCACGGTGACGATGGCCGCCCGGCCGGCGGCGCGCACGGTGGACGTGGCCCACACCCACGAGATTGCGGTAAGCCTGGCCAACCGGACGTTCAACTACGTGCCGACGTTGCAACCGATTCCGAGCCCGGGCAGCCTGACGGTGGATTACCGGGCCCTGGGCAAGTGGATCAGGTTGACCGACAACGGGCGCGGGCAGCTCTACGGCCGCACGGGCGAGGGCACGGGGACGATTGACTACGCTACCGGCTCGGTGATTGTGACGCTGGGGGCGCTGCCCGACGTGGGGAGCTCGCTGATTTTTTCGTGGGGCACGCCGGTGCACTACGAGATCCGCGCGGG
>CAZSQE010000338.1:0-3184 GCA_964608905.1 uncultured bacterium
TCCCTTGGCATGGACTCACTCCCGACGGGGGGCCGTCGTGGAAGTCGGACTCACCGGTCGGGCCCGAGTCTACACCCTGCTCGCCGGGCATCAACCCCGCACCCGGTCCGCGCCGGCGTCCGGCCGCCCGGGGCGGGGGCCGTGCCCGGCGCGCCGCCCCTGCCGGGGGTCGCCGCCGTCCCCCGCGCCGCCCGGCCGGAACAGGAGCGGGGAGGCCCCGGAGAGCCTCCCCGCCCCGCGCGCCGCCGGCCTACTTCAGCGCGTCCTCGATGGTCGTGCAGTCCACGAGGCCGGCGCAGCCGTAGAGCACGGGCAGCAGTTTCTCCGGCGCGTGACGGCGGCGCAGGTCGGCCACCAGGTCCGTGCCGGCCCGGTAGCAGGGCAGGTACATGCGGCCCATGAGCGGGTGCCTGCCCCACGGCCCGGCGAACTTCTTCGCCCGCTCCTCGGAGACGAGGAAGTCGCGCCGCAGCGCGGCGGCCACGTCGGCCTCGGCCGCCTTCTCGTGCCAGGTGAGGTAGGAGGCCTGGTTCTTGGCGTCGTCCTGCAGCAGGGCGAGCAGCAGGCCGAGGCGCAGGTCCTCGTCGGGGATGCCGTCCAGCTCGGTCACGCCCAGCGCGATGAGGATGGCGTTGTTGGCGATGCCCTCGAACAGCGTGGCGGCGCGGGTGTTCATGGTGAGCACCGAGCCCTCGAAGCCGACCTTGCCGCGCCAGAACAGGTCCTGCAGGAAGGCGAAGGTGGTGACGTGGCCGGGCACGACCTCGTGGGTCACCAGTTGCTCGAACTCGGGCACGGTGATCTCGAGCGAGGCGTTGATCTCGTAACTGGCCTCGTACTCGGGCCGCCCGTCCGCTCGGCGCTTGCGGCCGAGGTAGTTCATCGAGCCCGAGAACCAGGCGTCCTTGATGGGCAGGAACTCGATGTTGTCCATGGGCACGTCGCCCAGCTCGCGCGGCAGGTAGGGGCGCAGGTTGCGCCCGGCCAGCGCGCGGTAGCGGGCGATGTAGGCGTCGCCCACCGAGCGCACCGAGGCCATGGGCACGTAGCGCGCGGCGCGCCAGGCGTCCACCGCCGCCAGCAGGTCGGCATCGCCCTTCGAGGCGTGGCCGGCCCGCGCCAGCAGCTCGCGCGCCTGCGCGCGCTTGGCCTTCGGGTCGGAGGGCGTGGGCGCCAGCCCGGTCGAGGCCCGCACGCAGCGCTCGTAGGGCACGGGCTCGCCCCGGCCCAGGATCTCCATGGCCAGGTCCCACATGACCTCGAAGCTCAGGGCCAGCCCGGCGACGTAGCGCGCGCGCAGGCCGCCCATCGCCTTGGCCTCCGCGCCGAGGGCGGCGATGGCGCCGCGCACGTCCACGGCGGCGAGGTAGGCCTCGATGGCCGCGCGGTCGGGCTCCTTCGCCGACACGCCGCCGGTCTCGCGCACCTTCGCCGCGGTCGGGTGCGTGTAGGCGAGCGGCAGGGGCGCGTCGGAGAACCAGGAGTCGGCGATGAAGCGGCCGAGGCCGGAGGGGTTCATGACGTCGCCGCCCCACAGGGTGTCGATGCCGAGGACGGCGTTGGCGACGTGCTCGTCGAAGCGCTCGCTCATGCGTGCTCCTCGCGCCGGCGGCGGACCCGCCGATGCGGGTGCCCCCGCCCGGCGCAGCCGGGACGTTGCGGGTGGCTCCGCCGCTCGCGTGGCGGCGGATGCGTCCCGGGCAGTCTAGCGCATGGGGGAGCGGCGCGCCGCGAGGGTGGAGGAGGGCCGCGCGGGGAGGCGCCGGTCACGAACGCGCCCGGGCCGGGTCCACGCTCCGCGTGGGCTCCGGGCCCGGGCGCATCCTTCAGGCGGGCGGTGCCCGCCGTTCTGCTTCCGCCGTTACCGGCGGATCCACCACAGGAGATCGATGAACAGCTCGATCAGGCCGACGTCCACGGTCCACCTCCGAGAAGAGAGGTTCGCGCTCCACACGCGGTCAACCGTCTGGATCGGCCGCCCGCGGGTTGGCGCGCGGACGGGGGAGGCGGCTTCCTGCCACCTCACCTCGTAGTATCGGCGGCCCCGGCCTCGAGCTTGAGCTCCACCTGGTCCCCGCCGGCCGGGAGCCGGACCGGGCGGGTCAACTGCTTGAGCACCACCACGGTGATGTCGTCGAGCGGGCTGTCGGCGAAGGCCTGCACCTCGGCCAGCAGGGCCCGGAGGATCTCCTCGGCCCCCTGCCGGGCGTGGGCCTCCAGCACCCGCTGGAGCCCCTGCAGCCCGAACTCCTCGCCGGCCCGCCGGGCCTCGGTGAGCCCGTCCGAGTACAGGACGACGACGTCGCCGGCGTCCAGCTCGACGCTGCGGTCGACGTAGCGCGCCCCCGGCATGACCCCCAGCAGCAGCCCGCTCTCGGCCAGCACCTCGCAGCGCCCGTCGCGGCGCCGCAGCAGGGGCGGGGTCAGCCCGGCGTTGGCGTAGGTGAGCACGGCGCTGCGCACGTCCACGCGCGCGCACAGCAGGGCCACGAAGACGTCCGGCTGGTTCAGCGCGACGAGGTCGAGGTTGAGCGCGGTGAGCAGGTGCCCGGGCAGCGAGCCGCGCCGCGCGCGGTCGCGGAAGCCGGCGTGCACCCAGGTGCCCATGAGCGCGGCGGGGATGCCGTGGCCGGCCGCGTCGCCCACCGCCAGCGTGACGATGCGGCCGGGGCTGCGCACGAAGTCGTAGTAGTCGCCGCCGACCGCCTCGCACGAGAGCGCCGCCGCGGCGCAGTCGAGCGAGCGGAACGCCGGAACGTGGCGCGGCAGCAGGCGGGCCTGGATGGCGCCGGCCCGGCTCAGCTCGCGCCCGAACGAGCCGCGCGAGCCGGCCTCGGCGCGCAGGTGCGCGTTCTCGAGCAGCACCTCGAGGTGCCCGGCGAAGCGCCGCAGCTCGCGCCGGTCGTCGGTGCCGAACCACGAGCCGCCGAGGCGGTGGCCCAGCAGCAGGCAGTGCCGCACCGCGCCGTCCACCGGCAGCAGCCACGCCACGCCGCAGCGCTCGAGCGCGCGGCGGTCGGGCGCGCGCAGGCGCAGGTCCTCGACGGAGGCGAGCCCGCCGCCCTCGGGCAGCGCGGCGGTGAAGTCGGCCTCCGGCGGCGGGGCGACGGTCGCGCCGGTCGCGGCCCCGGCCCGCGGTCCGCCGCGCGCCAGCTCGAGCGCCAGGCAGCCGTCGAGGTGGAAC
>CAZSQE010000339.1:0-3169 GCA_964608905.1 uncultured bacterium
GGCCACCCCCGGCCCCCTTGACAAGACCGGCTGTTCTTGCCAAGTTGGCGGCCAAGTCCGGCGACCGCCAGACCATCCGTGCCATTTGGGCAAGGATGCCGCGAGCGGTCCACCCGGAGCCCGAGTCCCGCATCCATCGTCACGTCGCAATCGCAACGGAAGAAACCCGTTGCGACGACTGATGGCGCCGCGGGGCCGGGCGGCACGACCGTTGCGGGATGTCGGCGCGCTCATTCGCGGAGTGGACCGGAGAGGCTCCCGGCCGCATCCGAACGCCGCCACATCCACGGGCCCCACCGGGGCCGATCCGAACTCACGAGGAGGGTCTCATGAACATCCGGCCTCTCGCCGACCGCATCCTGGTCCGTCGCATCGAGGAGAAGGAGACCGTGCGGGGCGGCATCATCATCCCCGACACCGCCAAGGAGAAGCCGCAGGAGGGCGAGGTCGTCGCCATCGGCCCCGGCCGCCTGGCCGAGGACGGCAAGACCCGCGTCGCCATGGAGGTCAAGAAGGGCGACCGCATCCTCATCGGCAAGTACAGCGGCACGGACGTGAAGATCGACGGCGTGGAGTACACGATCCTGCGCGAAGACGACGTGCTCGGCATCCTCGCCTCGTCCAAGTAAGACGACCCGTGGCTCCCCGGCCCGCGGGCCGGGCGGGGCCCGTTCCCGTTCGAAGGAGGCATCATGGCAGCGAAGCAGTTGATCTTCAGTGAGCAGGCGCGCGCCAAGGTCCTCGAGGGCGTCGAGATCCTGGCCAAGGCGGTCAAGGTCACCCTCGGGCCGCGCGGCCGCAACGTCGCGCTCGACAAGAAGTGGGGCTCCCCGACCGTGACCAAGGACGGCGTGACCGTCGCCAAGGAGATCGAGCTCGAGGATCCGTTCCTCAACATGGGCGCCCAGATGGTGCGCGAGGTCGCCTCGAAGACCTCCGACGTGGCCGGCGACGGCACCACCACCGCCACCCTGCTGACGGAGGCCATCTTCCGCGAGGGCATCAAGAACGTGACCGCCGGCGCGGCGCCGATGGCCGTCAAGCGCGGCATCGACCGGGCGGTCGAGGTGGTGACCGACGAGCTGAAGAAGCTCAGCCGCACCGTCAAGGAGAACCGCGAGATCGAGCAGGTCGCGAGCATCTCCGCCAACGGCGACAGCTCGATCGGCAAGATCATCGCCGAGTGCATGGACAAGGTCGGCAAGGACGGGACGATCACGGTCGAGGAGGCCAAGTCGATCGAGACCACCTACGACCTGGTCGAGGGCATGCAGTTCGACAAGGGCTACATCTCGCCCTACTTCGTCACCGAGAAGGAGGGCATGGAGGCCAAGCTGGACGACGCCTTCATCCTCCTCTACGAGAAGAAGCTGTCGAACATGAAGGACCTGCTGCCGATCCTCGAGAAGATCGCGCAGCGCGGCAAGCCGCTGCTCATCGTGGCCGAGGACGTCGAGGGCGAGGCGCTCGCCACCCTGGTCGTCAACAAGCTGCGCGGCACGCTGGCGGTGTGCGCGGTGAAGGCGCCGGGCTTCGGCGACCGCCGCAAGGCCATGATGGAGGACATCGCCATCCTCACCGGCGGCAAGGTCATCACCGAGGACCTCGGCATCAAGCTCGAGAACGCCAAGGTCGAGGACCTGGGCCGGGCCAAGAGCATCACGGTGGACAAGGAGAACACCACCATCGTCGAGGGCGCGGGCAAGAAGGCCGACATCACCGGCCGGATCGGGCAGATCAAGAAGGAGATCGAGGACACGACCTCCGACTACGACCGCGAGAAGCTGCAGGAGCGGCTGGCCAAGCTGGCCGGCGGCGTGGCCGTCATCAGCGTCGGCGCCGCGACCGAGACCGAGATGAAGGAGAAGAAGGCCCGCGTCGAGGACGCGCTGCACGCGACCCGCGCGGCGGGCGAGGAGGGCATCGTCCCGGGCGGCGGCGTGGCCTACCTGCGCTGCCTGGCGGCGCTCGACCGGCTGGCCAAGGAGCACGAGGGCGACGAGAAGGTCGGCATCGGCATCGTCAAGCGGGCGCTCGAGCAGCCGCTGCGCACGCTGTGCGAGAACGCCGGCCTCGAGGGCTCGATCATCGTCGAGAAGGTGAAGGCCTACAAGGGCGAGGAGAAGTTCATGGGCTTCGATGTCGACAAGGAGGAGTACGTCGACATGTTCAAGGCCGGCATCATCGACCCGACCAAGGTGGCGCGCTCGGCGCTGCAGAACGCCGCCAGCGTGGCGAGCCTCCTGCTGACCACCGAGGCCCTGGTCACCGAGATCCCCGAGAAGAAGAAGGCGCCCGCCATGCCTGGTGGCGGCGGGTACGGCGGCGAGGACTTCTAGTCGAAGCCGAACAGAAGCGACGCGAAGGGCTCCGGCGCCAGCCGGAGCCCTTCGCGCATGGGGCGGGCGGGCCCGGCGGGTCCGCGCGGCGCGGTTTGCGCGCGGGGCGCGGCTCGGGCACAATCCTCGACCGCCGCCGCCGTGGGGAGGCCCCGAGGGGCCGTCGTCCCCTCCGTTCCGACCCCGACTCGAGGAGCCCGAAGTGATCGCAGCGACCCAGCTCAAGGTGGGCATGGTCATCATGCACAACGGCAAGCCGCACCGCGTGACGAACGTGCTGCACGTCACGCCCGGCAACTGGCGCGGCATGGTCCAGACCCGCCTGGTGAACATCGAGACCGGCTCCAACGCCGAGCACCGCTTTCGCTCGGAGGACAAGGTGGACCGCGCGCCGCTCGAGGAGCACAACCTCCAGTACAGCTACCGCGCCGGCGACGAGTTCCACTTCATGAACACCGAGAGCTACGAGATGATCTCGCTCAGCGCCGAGGTGCTGGGCGACAACGTCGGCTACCTCACCGAGGGCATGGTGATCGAGGCGCTCTACTACGAGGGTCGCGTGGTGGGCATCGAGGTGCCGATGTTCATCGAGCTCGAGGTGAAGGAGACCACGCCGAACATCAAGGGCGCGGCGGTGCAGAACACGCAGAAGCCGGCGACCCTGGAGACCGGGCTCGAGATCAAGGTGCCGCCCTACATCGAGGTCGGCGACCGGGTCAAGATCGACACGCGCAGCGGCGAGTTCGTCGAGCGCGTCTAGGCACCGGCGACGACGAGCGCCGCTCCGCCGGGGCGGCGCTCGTCGTGCGCGGAGGGGGCGTGGGCGGCAC
>CAZSQE010000340.1:0-1450 GCA_964608905.1 uncultured bacterium
TGTTGTTAGATCCGGAGGATTGCGGGCTATTTTGTCGCCAGATCGAGCGGCTGACGGCTAGGTTGACGGTTGACGCGCGGCGTTGCGCGGCAGCCATATTGCTGGCCGGCTTGCCAGTCGAGGACTAGATCCCCAGCCTTCCGCCCCGCCCGCCGCCGTGGGCGCGCAGGCGCTCGCGCAGCTGGCGCGCGGCCTCTTTCGCGCCCGCCATGTCGGGCGGGGGCGGCACGTCGAGCGACAGCGAGCCGAGCTCGGCGACCGCATAGGAGAGCGCGTCGATTCGGTTCGGCGACTTGCGCGAGCCGGGTTCCCAGGTCGTCATTTCAAGCTCTAGTCGCCCGTGCACGCCGACATGATGCACGCGCCCTTGCGAGTAGAGCACCGACGGGCCCGACGCGCGATGCGCTTTGGTCGCGGCCGCGTGTACTTCTCGCACGTAAATCACGCCGGGCGCGCGCCGCGGGAAAGGCGTCGTCGGCGGCAGCAGCTCGACGCGCAAGCCGCGCTCTTTCGCTCGCGCGCGGATCGTTTCGACGACCAGATCGCCGCCGCGGTTGCGCTCGAGCACGACGCCGGCGGCGCCGCGCAGGCACCATCCGACGACCACGTCGGACCATTGCGCGGGCGTGTGCCGCTCGGAAGCGTCCTCGAGTACGAACACTTCGCCGAGCGCGTCGCGGCCTGCGGCTACAATGCCGGATTCGTCATTCTCGGGTCCGGTCGCGATCGCCGGATCGACAGCGACGAGGACAAGCTCGAGCGGCGGGGCCTCGGCGACGCGGTGCAAGTCGATCCATGCCTGCAGCCACAGGGCGCCGGCGGCCTCGCTGAACACGAGGCCCAGGATCTCCTCGTCATAGGCGCGCGAGCCGGGGCCGTACTTGCGCACTTCGTCGCGCAGGTAGCGATCCGAAAGAAAGGGGTTGTCGAACATGGTTCCGCGGATCAGCCGGTGCGCCGCGGGGTCCGTGTCGTGCGCCGCGAGGCGCGCTAGGATGACGTCATTCTTCCCGCGGCTGGTCGTATCCCAAAGGATCTGCGGCCGAGCGCCAACCCGCGTCGCGGTCGTGATATTGTGGTGCGCCTCGACGCGCGTGGACGGGTTCCACGCGACGAGCTCAGTCAACCAAGCGAGCTCGAAATTGCCCGACCGCGTGCGCCCGGGGGCCTCCGGCGTGAACGGCAGCGCGCGCACGCCGTTAGGCCACCGTACGCCCCCGTAGTACGGCTCGGCGCGGAACCAAGGCGGCGACGTTTCGACCAGCGTTTTCACTTGCACGTCGCGGATCCGCTCGTCCGTCGGCGCCATGAGGGCGATCCCGTCGTTTGCGCTCGAGGGCGGGCGCAGCTCGCCGGCGAGCACGCGGCGATTGACCTCGACGCCGATTCCGAGCGACTTGCCCCAGCCGCGGCCGGCGACGAAACCGCACGAGCGCCAGTCGCCCGGCGG
>CAZSQE010000340.1:1550-3164 GCA_964608905.1 uncultured bacterium
AGCGCGTCAACGACCGCTTGCGTGACCTCGAGCTTTTGCTCGCGCATTTCGGCGAGCGTTGCGTGCAAGCGCTCGCGCGCGGCGCGGGTTTCGGCGTGCTTTGCCTCGCTGTCAGGATCGGGCAGCTGGTACGCGAACCGCGGCGCGTACCGCGAATCGCCGCAGTTGACCGCGGCCCACGGCGCGAGCAGGCCGCTATTTAGGCCTTGCTCGATCGCCTCGAAATCGCCTTGAATGATCGTAGTGGCCACGCCGAAAAGCGAGGCGATATCCACGCCCGGCGCGCCGCCGACGCTGCCGAGGGCCGCGTCGGTGCCTGTGTAGATTCGCGCGGCGGCCTTCTCGCGGTTGCCGACGAGCTCGGAGAACACCTGCCACGCGGTCGAGCCGCTCGACAGCCACGTCGCTTTGGTCGCGGCGGGCACGACGCCCGCGGCAAGGTCGCCGCTCGTGAGGCCGACGAGCATGTCTAGCAGCGCGCTTGCCTCTTCGGATAGCGCGCCGTCTTTGCCGCGGAGCGCGACCCCGTCGGGCAGCTCGCCGAGAACCTTGGCGAGCCCGTGCGCGCGGGTGGTCGCGTTCCAGTCCGCGATCCCCTCGGCGTGCGCCGCCCAGCACAGCGCCGCCGGCAGCAGGCAGGCATTGTAGATCCACGGTCGCTCCGCGCCGCGGCGGAACACGATCCATTCGCCGTCGCCGTGGACGATATCGACCTCGGGCCCGCTGCGCGTGCGCGTGACCAGCTGGTCGCGCGTTTGGTCGAGCCGCACGAATTCGAGCGGCCATTCCGCGAGCCGCGCGTCGACGCGCGTCCCGTCGTCGGCGGGTTCCCAGGTCAAGTGCCCGATCGCGATCCCGTGGTCGGCGAGCGTCCGGTGAATGCCGGCGAGCACGCTCCGCGCCATGTGCACCCCGGACGCCGCGCGGGCGGCGACAGCAGCGCCGCGCTGTCCGCTTGCAGGTACGAGCCGGGACTCGACGGCGTACTGAGGCGCGACGCGGTTCTGCCTCGCGACGAACAGGGCGTCGTCAGTAGAGATCGCTTCCGCGAGCCGAACGGGGATCGCAAAGTTTGCGCGCATTTGCTGGTCACGCGCGGTGCGGATTGCCTCGATTGTCCAGGATGCGCGCGGTTGCGTGCGCGTCGGCGGCAGCGGGACAGGGCGCGCGGGGCGGAATTCGCCGGCGCTTCGCACCTTGGGCGCTATGCGCGCCAGCTTGGCGATCGTGCGATCGCTGCAGTTTTCCCCGCGCATTGCTTGGGTTAGCGTCGGCGCGCTGACACCCGCGGAGCGCGCCAGCGCGCGCAGGCCCCCGGATTTGGCCTGCGCTAGCAAGCGTTCGCGCATCTCGGTTGACAAGCGGCGGGTCTGCATAAACGGGAGGGTAGCACGCAAAGTTTGCGCAGCGCGGATCCGCGTGCCACGCTTGCCGGGTGCGGGTGATTCGCGGGGCAATGTGGAGCGCGCTTCCGGCGACGGCGGCGGACGCTCCGCTGCCGAGCGAGTTTCGGATTTTCGCGGCCGGGGTCAACGCGTCCACTAAGGGCGACGTCCTGTTCGACGCGCTCGCGGCCGAGCTCGTGCTCGAGGCCTACCGGCGCGGCGGCGTCGA
>CAZSQE010000341.1:0-3157 GCA_964608905.1 uncultured bacterium
GCTGATCGCCGCCGTGCTGGCCCTGCCGCCGGCGGCCGCCCGGGCGCAGTCCGCCGCCCCGGCCGCCCGCCTGCCCGTCCGTGTCGTCGCCGACGCCACGGGCTCGCGGCTGCAGGTGGACGGCCGGGACTTCATGGTCCTCGGCATGAACTGGGACTACGTCCCCATCGGCCAGAACTACACCTACAGCCTGTGGACGCAGCCCGACGACGTCATCGAGGCGGCGCTGGCCCGCGAGATGCCGCTGCTGCAGGCGATGGGCGTGAACGCCATCCGGCAGTACGTCGGCGTCCCGCCGCGCTGGGTCCGGTACATCTACGAGCGCTACGGCATCTTCACCGTGATCAACCACACCGTCGGCCGCTACGGCTTCAACCTGGACGGCGTCTGGCACCCGTCGGTGGACTACTCGGACCCGCGCATGCGCGCCGCCATCCGGGCCGAGGTCGTGCGCACCGTGGACGAGTTCCGCGGCGTGCCCGGCGTGCTCATGTGGCTGCTCGGCAACGAGAACAACTACGGGCTGGTGTGGAAGTCGGCCGAGGTCGAGGCCCTGCCGCAGGGCGAGCGCGACGCGGCCCGGGCCCGCCACCTCTACTCGCTGTTCGGCGAGGTCATCCGGGCGGTCAAGGAGCACGACCCCGGCGTGACGGTGGCGATGGCCAACGGCGACGTGCAGTACATCGACATCATCGCCGAGGAGTGCAAGGGGCTCGACGTCTTCGGCACCAACTGCTACCGCGGCATCTCGGTCCGCGACCTGTTCCAGGTGGTGAAGGACAAGCTCGGCCTGCCGGTGCTGTTCACCGAGTTCGGCGCCGACGCGTTCAACGCGCGCACCATGCGCGAGGACCAGGAGACCCAGGCGCGCTACCTGATCGGCCAGTGGCAGGAGATCTACGAGATGTCGGCCGGCAAGGGCCGGGTCGGCAACGCCATCGGCGGCCTCGTCTTCCAGTGGGCGGACGGGTGGTGGAAGTTCGGGCAGGAGAGCCGCCTCGACATCCACGACACGAACGCCTCGTGGCCCAACGGCGGCTACGCCGAGGACTTCGCCGTGGGCGAGAACAACATGAACGAGGAGTGGTGGGGCATCTGCGCCAAGGGCCAGCCCGGCGGCCACGGACTCTACGAGCTCTACCCCCGCGCCGCCTACTACGCCCTGGCGGAGGCCTGGAAGCTGCCGGCCTACGCGCCGGGGACGGACCTCGCCGCCATCCGCGCGCACTTCGCCCGCGTCACCCCCACCTACGCCACGCTCCAGGCGCGTGGCGACGCGGCCGCCCTCGTCACGCAGTCGCTGCAGCGCGTGCGGGTCAGCGGCCTGCGGCTGCAGTTCGAGACCTACAGCACCGGCGCCGACCGCAGCACCACGCCCGAGTCGGCCACCCCGCAGGAGGCCCTGCCGTCGTTCAAGGGCTTCGACCGGCTCGAGTCGTTCTACCTGGACGTGCAGGCGCAGCCGGCCGGCAACGTCACCGGCACGCTCTCGCTCAACGTGCTCGGGCACGTCCCCGGCAACCGCATCGACGAGATCTTCTACGAGAAGCGCGGCCGCAGCCGCACCGTGCAGGGGAGCAGCGGCACGTTCGAGCTGGACGGCGTCGAGCGGACCAAGGTGTACAGCGCGAGCGTCTCCCGGGACGACCGCTGGTTCCTGCTCGACGGCTTCTACCGCACCGGCCACTTCCACTGGGGCTACGAGGGCGACTTCTTCGGCCTGTACCGCGAGGCCAACTACGGACCCAACATCGACATCTACGGCGCCGACGCGCCCATCGGCTTCGAGATGAGCGGCAAGCGCGCGCTGCGCGGCCTCAAGGCGGCCTTCGGCCCGCAGCTGTGGTGGGGCGCCAACCCCGCCGTGCTGCTGAAGTACAACCGCCGCGTCGGCCAGTTCGACGCCACCGCGATGTACCAGGACGACATCTCGGAGCAGGCGCGGGTGACCAGCTCGGTCGCGGTGCCGGTGCCGCCGACCCGCAAGGCGACGCTGGCGGTCAAGACGAGCCGCGGTCCGGCCGCGCTCGAGCTGGGCGCCATCTGGTCGGGCGGCACGAAGTCCGGCGACGCGTTCCAGGTCGCCGCGAAGTCGGGCGACGGCTGGGCCATCCTGCAGGACCGCGTGATGGACTCGGACGCGCTCGGAGGCAAGTTCAAGCTGACCGTCGAGAAGGGGCGGTTCCGCTGGTACGCGCAGGGCGCCGCCATGGGCCTGGTCGCCGACGGCGGTCCGACCGGGGTGCTCACCTTCACCGGCTGGAACCTCAGGGACACCGGCTCGGGCAACCAGACGAACCTCCTCAGCGGCTTCACCTGGAACACCGGCAACTTCCAGATCGGCCCGAACTTCCTGTGGCAGCGGCCCATCGTCGGGCCGATGCCCACGGGGCTGCCCTCGAGCAGCGCGGGACGGCTGCGCAACGTGCTGGACGACCCGTTCGCCGTGCGCGGCAACCGCGAGACCGTCGGCGGCGAGCTGCTGATCACCTACGACCCGACGCCGGCCACCTGGCTGTGGATGTGGGACAACGACCTGCGCGAGGACGCGCGCCTCGCCGGCAGCCTGGGCCTGGTCGTGCGGCACCTGCCGACGAGTCAGGACGCCAGCATCTTCATCGCCGAGGACGGAGTCACCACCTACGCCTTCCCCGCCTCGCCGCCGCCGCGGAAGTGGTGCCCGGCGAACGGCGACTTCGGCCTCTGGGAGCTGCACGGCCGGGTGGTATCGCGCCTGGGCGCCGAGGCGCGCCTGGTGGGCCACGCCTACGTGGGCAACGGCGAGCCGAACGGCAGCGACCTCGAGGGCTCCGGCGAACGGCTGGTGCGCCGCTACGGCGCCGACGCGCGGGTGGGCTGGGGCGCCAACGCGTTCGCCTTCCACGTCAAGGCCAACGACTGGGGCCCGTACGACTACCACCGCGACTTCAACCTCACCTACCCGCTGCAGCTCGCGGCCGACGTGTCGCGCACGCTGGGATCGCCGGGCTGGCTGGACCGCCAGGCGACTCAGACCCGCCTGGGCGTGCGCGCCACCTGGCGCTCGCTCGACGAGAACTCGCCGCGCTACCTCGCCGACCCCGGCGACGACGCCGCGGACCCGTCGCACGGCAGCGAGTGGGAGATCCGCACCTACGTGATCGTCTCGATCTAGAAC
>CAZSQE010000342.1:0-3157 GCA_964608905.1 uncultured bacterium
GGCGAGGGCGCCGACCGCATCGCCTCGCACTGGCCGGAGGTGCCGGTCCTGCGCGCCGGCTCGCTGGCCGAGGCGGTCGAGACGGCCTTCGCCGCCGCGCGGCGGGCGGCGGGCGGGCCGGCGCCGGTGCTGCTCTCGCCGGGCTGCTCCTCGTTCGACATGTTCACCGACTTCGAGGACCGCGGGCGGCGCTTCAAGGAAGAGGTCGCGCGCCTGGCGGCGCGGGTGGAGGGGGCGTGAACCGCGGCGACCGCTGGCTGATCGTGCTGCCCCTGCTGCTCACCGGGCTGGGCCTCGTCATGGTGTACTCCTCGAGCGCCATCCTCGGCATCACCCGCTACCAGGACCCCAACCACTTCCTCGCCCGCCAGGTCGTGCGGGTGGGGGCGGGGCTGCTGGTGCTGTGGCTGTGCGCCCGCTGGGTGGACCTGCGCCGGCTCGAGCGCGTCGCGCCGGTGCTGCTCGGCCTGGCGGCGGCGCTGCTGCTCGTGGTGGTGGGGCTCGGCCACGTCTCGAACGGCGCCACCCGCTGGCTGCGCGTCGGCTTCCTCAGCATCCAGCCCACCGACATCGGCCGGCTGGCCGCCGTGGTCTTCCTCGCCTGGTGGCTCAAGCGCCACCCGCCGGCCGAGCGCGGCTTCGTGCGCGGGCTGCTGCCGCCGCTGGCCATCGTCGCCTTCCTGGCCGGGCTCATCCTGCTCCAGCCCAACCTGAGCAGCGCCGGCCTGCTGTTCGCCACCGGGTTCGTCATGCTCTACCTCGCCGAGGCCCCGCTTCCGCACCTGGCCGTGCCGGTGGGCGCGGGCCTGGCGGGCCTGGCGCTCATGCTGCAGCTGCATCCCTACCAGATGCGGCGCGTCGCCACCTACGTGGACTTCGTCTTCACCGGGACCCTGGACCAGCGCGGGTCGGGCTGGCAGCTCGACCAGTCGCTGATCGCCATCGGCTCCGGCGGCTGGTTCGGCCGCGGCCTGGGGGGAGGACTGCAGAAGTACCTGTTCCTCCCCGAGGCCCACACCGACTTCATCTTCTCCATCCTGGCGGAGGAACTGGGCTTCGTCGGCGCCACCGCGCTGTTCGTGCTGCTGGCGCTGCTGCTGTGGCGCTGCCTGCGCGTCGTGGCGCGCGCCACCGACCCGTTCCACTTCCTGCTGGCCGGAGGGCTCACCTTGCAGATCGGACTCTACGCGCTCGCCAACCTGGCTGTGGCCACCGGGCTCGCCCCGACCACCGGCCTGCCGCTGCCGTTCGTCTCGTACGGCGGCACGGCCCTGCTCGCCAACCTCGCGGCGGTCGGCCTCCTCTACCGCATCAGCGCCGCCAGCGCCTCGGCCGACGCCCTGACCCGCCAGCGCTGGTCGCGGGGGCAGTCATGAAGGTGCTCATCGCCGGCGGCGGCACGGGCGGTCACGTCTACCCCGGCATCGCCGTGGCCGAGGAGATGGCCCGGCGCGTCCCCGGGGCGGAGGTCGTCTTTGTCGGCACGCGGCGCGGCATCGAGGCGCAGGCGGTGCCGGAGGCCGGCTTCCGCATCGTCTTCACCCGCAGCCGCGGCCTGCCGCGGCGCGCCTGGTGGCGCTGGCCGGCGGCGGTGTTCGACAACGTGGTGGGCTTCTTCCAGGCGCTCGGCACGGTGGCGCGCGAGCGCCCCGACGTGGTGCTGGGCACCGGCGGCTACGTGAGCGGTCCGGTGGCGCTGGCCGCCTGGCTGCTGCGCCGCCCGGTCGTGCTGCAGGAGCAGAACAGCGTGCCCGGCCTGGCCAACCGCTGGCTGGCGCAGATCGCCGACGAGGTGCACCTGTCGTTCGTCGAGGCCCGCTCGCACTTCCGCCGCCGCGACCACCTCAAGGTCACCGGCAACCCCATCCGCGCCCACATCCTGAGCGGCGACCGCGCCACCGCGATGCAGGAGTTCTCGCTGGCCGCCGGCCAGCCGACGGTGTTCGTCTTCGGCGGCAGCCGCGGCGCGCACCGCATCAACGAGGCGGCGCTGGACGCCATGCGGCGGCTCAAGGGGCGCGTGGCCGTCCAGTTCATCCTGCAGACCGGGCGCGAGGACTTCGAGTGGGCGAAGGGGGTGGTCGAGGGCGAGCAGCTCCCGGCGCGGGTGCTGCCCTACCTGCGGCGCATCCACCAGGCCTACGCCGCCGCCGACCTGGTCGTGTGCCGCTCGGGCGCCATGACCCTGGCCGAGATCGCGGCCTGCGGCACGCCCTCGATCCTGGTGCCCTACCCGCACGCCGCCCACGACCACCAGGTGGTGAACGCCGCCAACCTCGTGGACCGCGGCGCCGCGGCGATGATCCTCGACCGCGAGCTGACCGGCGAGCTGCTGGCGAACCGGATCGCGCACCTGCTGTCCGACCGGCAGGCGCTGTCGCGCATGTCGGCCAACGCCCGCACCTTCGCCCGCCCCGACGCGGCGGAGCGCATCGTGCGGAGCCTCGAGCGCTGGTCGCGCGGCCGCACCGCGGCCGGCGGGCCGGCCGCCGCCGACGGGACGGAGGACTGATGTACGGGCGCACGCACCGCATCCACTTCGTCGGCATCGGCGGGGTGGGCATGTCCGGCATCGCCGAGGTCCTGCTCAACCTCGGCTACCAGGTCTCGGGCAGCGACCTGCGCGGCGGCGAGAGCACCGAGCGGCTGTCGGCGCTGGGCGGGCGCATCTTCCTCGGGCACGAGGCGGCCAACGTCGCGGGCGCGCAGGTGGTCGTCTACTCGACCGCGGTGCGGCCGGACAACCCCGAGGTCGTGGCCGCCCGCGCGCGGGGCATCCCGGTGATCCCGCGCGCCGACATGCTGGCCGAGCTGATGCGGATGAAGTACGGCGTGGCGGTGGCCGGCTCGCACGGCAAGACGACGACCACCTCGCTCGTCGCCGCGGTGCTGGCGCGAGGCGGCCTCGACCCGACCATCGTGGTGGGCGGGCGGCTGCAGTCCATCGGCTCGAACGCCCGGCTCGGGCGGGGGCAGTTCCTGGTGGCCGAGGCGGACGAGAGCGACGGCTCCTTCCTGCGCCTCGCGCCGGCGCTGGCCATCGTCACCAACATCGACCGCGAGCACCTCGACCACTACGGCTCGCTCGAGGAGCTGCGCCAGGCGTTCGTCTACTTCGCCAACCGGGTGCCGTTCTACGGCGTGACCATCCTGTGCG
>CAZSQE010000343.1:0-3154 GCA_964608905.1 uncultured bacterium
TGCTCGACCGGGCGCTGGACGCGCTGAACGAGAAGCTCGAGCGCCGGAAGTTCGCCAAGACCGAGCGTCCGCGGCCGTGCCAGCGGAGCGAGCACGCCCGGCACATCCCGGCGAGCGTGAAGCGGGCCGTGTGGGAGCGCGACGAGGGCCGGTGCACCTTCGTGAGTGAGAGCGGGCGCCGGTGCGAGGCGAGGACCCGGCTGGAATGGGACCACGCCGAGCCCGTCGCCCAGGGCGGGCACGCCACGGTGCAGGGCCTGCGATTGCGCTGCCGGGCGCACAACCAGCTCGAGGCCGAGCGGGCGTTCGGGCGCGACTTCATGAACGCGCAGCGCGACCCGGAAGTGAGACGCAGGCTGGACCGGGGCGCGTGACCGCGCCCGCCCCGGGGCCGGCAGGGACGCGAGGCCCACTCAATCGCCCCGGTCGCCTGTGCTACGCTGCCGCGCCCATGACGACGCGACCCTTCCCCGAGCTGGACTGGCCCGAGCGGCTGGAGTTGCTGCGCGCGCTGCTGCGCGGGCTCGGGCGCGTGGTGGTCGCCTACTCGGGCGGGGTGGACTCGAGCGTGCTGCTGCGGGTCGCGCACGAGGTGCTCGGGCCCGCCGCGCTGGGCGTCGTCGGCCGCTCCGACACCTACGCCGAGCGCGAATTCGAGCAGGCGCGCGCGCAGGCCGTCGCCTTCGGCGCGCGCCTCGAGACGGTGACCACGGGCGAGCTGGCCGACCCGGCCTTCCGCGCCAACCCGCCGGAGCGCTGCTACCACTGCCGCAACGCCCTGTTCGCGCGTCTCGACGAGCTGGCCGCGCGCGAGGGCGCGGTGGTGCTGGACGGCACGGTGCTCGAGGACCTGGCCGAGTTCCGGCCCGGGCGTCGGGCCGCGGCCGAGCACCGGGTGCGCTCGCCGCTGGCCGAGCTGGGCTTCCGCAAGGAGGACGTGCGGGCGGCGGCGGCCCACTACGGGCTGGCCAGCGCCGGCAAGCCGGCCTCGCCCTGCCTCGCCTCGCGCATCCCCTACGGGACCCCGATCACGCCCGGGGACCTGGCCAGGGTGGGCCGGGCGGAGGAGTTGCTCCGGGAGCTGGGCTTCTCCGAGTTGCGGGTACGCCACCACGGCGAGACCGCCCGGGTCGAGGTCCCGCTGGCCGAGCTGGAGCGGGTGCTGGAGCCGGCCGTGCGCGAGCGCGTGGTGCAGGGCCTCAAGTCGCTGGGATATCGTTACATCACCGTCGACCTCGAGGGTTTCCGCTCGGGGAGCCTGAACCCCCTGCCGGCAGGGCCTGGGAAGGCCTGAGAGGCCCGCCTGCGGACCGTACGGGATAGTCGTGCGCCCGAGGCCCCGGTAGGCCACGAAACGGCCCCAGCGACCGGCCAGTGGCGCCGGGGGCGGGCGCGCTCGAGCCCGGTCGGGTGTGCGGCCGCGAACGAAGTGGGCCGCCGGGGCGGTCCGGCCGGGGCAGTTCCCGGGCCGCGACTTGCCCGCTTGTCAGGAGGTTGAGAATATTCGGAACCGCCGCCCCGGGGGCCCGGGTAATACCCGGTGCGCCCCACATGAGGCGGCGGCACGATCAGCGGTCTTCGCTGGGACCGTCGGTGCCCCGAGCCTCTCAGGCTCAGGCAAACGCCGATGATCCCGGACCGGCCGCTCGGTCCGAGGCATCGGCGTTCGTGTCACCGCCCAGGGGAGGAGGCTCAGGATGGCAGCCGTAGCGAAGCCCGCCCGCAAGAGCGCACCGAAGCGGGCACCGGAGGCGGATCTGGGGTTCAGCTGGGGGGTCGTGAACAGCCTCCTGCTGGCCCTCGGATTGGTGGTCCTGGCGGTGGGTTATGTGACCCTTTCCAGGGGTTCCGTGACCCTCGCACCCGTCCTCCTGGCGCTGGGCTACATGGTGCTCATCCCGGGATCCCTTCTCGTACGTGGGCGAAAGCAAGGTTCGGGCGAATAGCTCAGCTGGCAGAGCGCTTGCCTTACACGCAAGAGGTCACAGGTTCGAGCCCTGTTTCGCCCACCAGTGGGACGCGTGGAAGCTCAGGCAAGGCCGGGGGGAGGCCCGAGGGAGGAACCCCGGCGAAAGCAAAGGGCGCCGGGTTACGAGGTTCGGGGGCTAAAAACGGTCTTGACGCGCGTCGGCGGGACTTCTAGACTTGTAGCGGTTTTGGAAGACCTTGCCAACGCAGCAGATAACTTCCCTTGGAAGCTCGAACTCGTGAGCATGTGAGTTCGAAAGGAGGTGGCCTGCAAGCCAGACCTGATTGCTCGCAACCCAGCCTTGCCTGTACCTAGCAACAGGGTGATCCATCTATGGAGGTGCAACGATGACTGGTTTGGTTCGCAAGGCCTCGCTTCTCGCGGTGCTCGGCCTCATGGCGGCTTCGGTTGCCCTGGCTGGGATCCCCGACCCCACCCAGTGCACCATCCCGACCTACATCGACCTGGTGGCCTGCAATACGCTTGGTGAGGTCGATCCGTACGGCCTCTTCACCGTGACGGTCAACGACGCCGCCGGCAACCCGGTCGAAGGCTGCGAAGTCGCCGTGGTGTTCAACACCGACCTCAAGGTCTACAACGCGATCCCCGGTCTGATCGTGGACTGCACCGCCCGCGAGGTCGTCGCCGTCAGCGATGCCTCCGGCGTGGCCACCTTCACGATCAGCGGCGCGACCATCAACGCCACCGGCAACCCGGTCGGCTCGGGCGCCAACGGCGCGACCATCTACGCCTGCGAGATCGCTCTCGGCCAGGCCACGGTCGCCGTGTTCGACGAGAACGGCGCCGTCGCGACGACCGGCATCTCGGGCACCGACCTGAGCGCCTGGCTGGCCGACTTCGGCAAGCAGGGCACCATCGGCTACAAGGGCCGCTCGGACTTCGACCACAACGGCGCGATCTCCGGCGTGGACCTGTCCTTCTGGCTCCAGCGCTTCGGCGGCGGCTACAACATCGGCTGCGGCACGCTCTGCGGCTACTGATCTCAGGAGAACTCTCCAGGTCTTTCAAGTCTGCAACCCCGTTGCACGGGGATGAAAGGAGGTGGTGCACCAGCCGATAGGCTGCAGTCAGGTAGCATCTGTGACGAGTAGTTCCCCCTGACCCCCCTACAGTGGATTCGGAGGCAAGATCATGAAGAAGACGCTTCTCCTGGCCGGTCTCCTG
>CAZSQE010000344.1:0-3154 GCA_964608905.1 uncultured bacterium
CCACGCGACGCGCACGACCATGGCCGAGAGCGCGGTCGCGCTCAGCCCGCTCGGCGCCGCCGGCGCCGCCGGCGGGGAGGCGTCGAAGGGCGCGGCGGCCCACCAGCCCCAGTTGGCGCCGGTGATGCTGCCGTTCACGGTGGTGCCGGCCGAGCCGTTCACGGTGGTGCCGGTGCCCTCGTCGAGCGCCCAGCGTCCGACGAGACCGGTCTGCGCGCCGGTGATCTGCGTGTTGGCGTTCGCGGCGATCTCGGCCCCCGAGCGCGCGACGTTCCAGATGCGCACCTCGTCGAGCACGCCGTTGAAGTACCCCGAGGCCACGCCGGTCGAGGTCATGGCCGTGGCCAGGCCGGCGTGCTGGATGCTCGTCGCCTCGGGCGTGTAGGCGCCCACGGCCAGCTCGCGGTCGAGCGTCCCGTTCAGGTACAGCCGCCAGGTGGTGCCGTCGTAGGTGGCGGCGGCGTGGTACCAGGTGTGGTCGGCGAGCGGCGTGACGCCGGTGACGGGGTGGTTGCCGCCGGTGGCGGTGTCCTCGAAGTCGGCGGTGAGCACACCCGTGCTCCCGTCGATGCCGAGGAAGTAGTTCATGTTGAGGTTGGCCGGGCTCTCGGCCTCGCCGCGGCCCTTGGTGACGAGCGGCACGGCGGTGATGCCGCCGGTGCCGGTCGAGACGGTCGCGCCCGCCCCGTCGCGGCGCAGCCAGCACTCGAGCGTGAAGGCCGAGGCGCCCAGCGCCGGCGCCGAGCCGAAGGTGACGTAGCCAGTGGTGCCGCTGAGCTGCAGCGAGTTGGCCGTGGTCGAGAACGGCGCGCCGCCCTCCCAGACGGGGCCGTTGGTGAGCGTGCCGCTCACGCCGCCCGCGACCGAGTTGGCCGCGGTCGTGCCGCTGCCGTCGTTGAGGCCCCAGCGCCCGGCCAGGCCGGTGCCCGAGACGATCTCCTGCGCCAGCCCGGCCTGGATCTCGGCCTGCGTGCGCCGGTAGTTCCACACCCGCGCCTCGTCGAGCACGCCGGCGAAGTAGCCGGCGGCGCCGCCGGTCGAGGTCATGGCGGTGGCCAGGCCGGCGTGCTGCACGCTGCCGGCGTCCGGCGTGATGCCGGCGGTGAGCGTGGTGTCCTTCTCGACGGCGCCGTTCAGGTACAGCGTGTAGCGTCCGGTCGTGTGGTCGTAGGTGACGGCGGCGTGGTACCAGGTGTTGTTGGCGATGGCCGTGGTGCCGCCGAGGGGGTGGTTGGGCCCCGTGGCCTCCTCGAAGTCCGCCGCCAGTCGCCCGTCCGAACGGATGCCGAGGAACCAGTTCATGTTGAGCGTGGCGCTCTCGGACTCGCCCCGGCCCTTGGTGAGCAGCGGCACGATGGCGCCCCAGCCGCCCGTGCCGGTGGACGTGGCCACGCCGGCGGCGTCGCGGCGGAACCAGACCTCGACGGTGAAGTCGGACACCCGGAGCTGCGACGTGTTGCCGAAGGTGACGTAGTCGTTCGTGCCGTCGAAGCGCAGCCCGGTCTGGGCCGACGCCGGTGCGGCGGCGAGCGCGACGGCCAGCACCACGGCCAGCAGGGTCCAGAGGGAGGCGGGGGCACGGAGACGGAGTACACGGAGGGGCATGGCGGGTCTCCCGGATGCGGTGCAGATCCGCGGCGCCGCTGCCGGATGGCACGCGCGCCGTGGACGCTATGGGTGCGGGGCGATGGAAGCCCGGCATGTGAACGGGTCCTTGACGGATGGAAGGACCCGCATCCAACAGCCAATTGTAGGCGGCGACCGAGCCCGTCCGCACGCCTCAAATTGCATCCCGCCCCGCAAGACCGTGCAGAATGTTTGCACAGGGATACCTCCGGGCGGGCGCGGCGCCGGGCTCACCGGGGCGGCAAAGCCACGCCAGTCGCGCCTTTAGCGGTGTCCCGGTCTCCCAACGGGCCACCCTCCCGGCCCACCTCCCCGGGGTGGCGCGAGGCCCGCCCGCCGGGGTACGATTGTCCGACCCCTCCAACGACCAAGGACCCGGCCCGCAAAAGGAACATCCGATGCACGTGGGTATCCCGCCCCGGCGCGGCCTGACGCTCGGCGTCGTGCTGCTCCTGGCCAGCGCGCTCCTCCCAGCCCCCGCCCCGGCTGCTCCCCAGCCCATGCCGCTCGACGCGCGCATCGCGTTCCTGCACCACAGCACCGGCGGCGTCATCTGGGACGGCGGCGTGCCCGGGTGGTTCGCCGGCTACAACGCGACCGAGGGCGCCGGCTACGAGATCGTCGAGCTGCCCTACCCCACCACCCCGTATCCCTGGGACAACTATCCCTACGACTACTGGAACATCTGGGTGAACCACGCCGGCCCGCTGGCCTACAACGGCCAGGCCACGCTCGAGATGCTCACGCCGCAGTACGACGTCGTCGTCTTCAAGCACTGCTTCCCGGTGTGCAACATCGAGCCGGACATCGGCGTGCCGGACCCCGCTTCGTCCGCGATGCGCACCGAGGTCTACAAGGCCCAGTACGAGGCGCTGAAGACCAAGCTGCGCTCGTTCCCGGCGAACCGCTTCGTGCTGTGGACGGGCGCCGCCAAGCTCGAGAGCGAGATCGGCCCGGACATGGCCCAGCGCGCCCACGACTTCTTCGCCTGGGTGGTCGGCGAATGGGACGAGCCGGGCGACAACATCTACGTGTGGGACTTCTACCAGCTCGAGACCGAGGGGACCCTCTACCTGCGGCCCGAGAACGGCAGCACCGACTCGCACCCGAACGCCACCTTCGCCGCCGCGGTCGCGCCGCTCTTCTGCCAGCGCGTGGTGGACGTGATCCGCGGCCGCGGCGACACGAACACGGCCGACGTGCCCGCCGGCGGCGGACTGCTGCTGGCCCTCGCCGGGGCCAACCCCGCCACCGGCCCCATCGCCCTGCGGCTCGGCCTGCCCGAGGCGGCGCGGGTGGAGCTGGCGGTCTTCGACCCCTCGGGCCGCCGGGTGGCCCTGCTCGCCGACGGGGACTGGCCCGCCGGGCAGCGCACGCTCACCTGGGACCACCGCGCGCACGGCGTGGGCGCCGGCGTCTACTTCGCGCGGCTCCGGGCCGGCGGCCGGGAGGTCGCGCGGCGCATCGTCGTGCTCGATTGAGCGTCTCGCGGCGGAGGCGGGGCCCGGGGACCTCCCCGGGCCCTTTC